>USFC01000056.1 GCA_900553865.1 uncultured Clostridium sp. | reverse complement strand
TTTCAAAAATCAATTGCATTTTTAAAATACATATGTTACAATAATAAAGTCATAAAAAAGAGAAAATAAACCAGAAGGAGAGAAGAAAAATGGAAATATTAAAATATATAGTATTAGGAATATATTTTGTAATATGCATTAGTTTAATAATAGTTGCTACAATGCAAACAAGAGATAGCCAAGGAGCTTCAGGTACAATTACAGGTTCTTCAACAAATAATTTTTATGAAAAAAATAAAGGAAGAACAAAAGAGGGAAAAATAAAAAGACTAACAATAATATTAGGAATTTTATTTGTAGTATTTTCAGTAATACTTGGAATTTTGTATGTAATTTAATTTTTAAGATAAACTAAAGTGTAGTAACAAAAATGTAACTACACTTTTTTTAAAGGACATTTGGGGACGGGTCACTTTTGTCCTTTGAAAATTAGTGTTACTATAATAAAAATATAGAAATTAAAAAAAATGCTCGTTCAAGCTAAGTAGCGTAGAAATTATAATCGAAATTTGTGGCACCTTTCCATTAAAAAAATGAACTCTTTCCACAAATTTCTCAATAATTTCTAACTCACTTACTTTCTAATAGCGCTTTTTGAAAATTTTATATTGATATTTATTATTAAAGGTTCAATGTTATGTAAAGGACAAAAATGACCCGTCCCCAAATGTCCTTTGTGAGGGAGAAGAAAATGGAAGATAAAGAAAAGTTAATTTTAGATTTTATGAAAGAAGATATATATGTGCCAATGAAAGCAAAAGAATTGGCAGCTGTTTTAAGTGTGCCTAAAACAGAGTATAACAACTTTTTAGAGATTTTAAATAAGTTGGAAGAAAATTATAAAATTCAAAAAAATAGAAAATCAAAATACCATTTAGTACAAGAAGGAAAATATATTTCTGGAATTTTTAGAGGAAATGAAAAAGGCTTTGGTTTTGTAAAAATAGAGAATGAAGAAGATGAAATTTATATAGCAAAAAATAATACTAAAGGTGCTTTAAATGAAGATAAAGTTTTAATTGAAATGATAGAAGACAAAGAACAAAAAGGACATAGAGAAGGAAAAGTTGTAAAAATTTTATCAAGAAATAAAGATACTTTAGTTGGTGTATTTACTAAAAATCAAAACTTCGGTTTTGTTGTGCCAGATGATAGAAAATTTGGTACAGATATCTTTATTTCAAAGAAAAATATGGGAAAAGCAAGAACAAATGCAAAAGTATTGGTTCAAATTTTAAAATACCCTGAAAAAGGTAAAAATGCTGAAGGAAAAATAATAGAAGTATTAGGTAATGTAAATGAAGCAGGTGTAGATATGCTTAGCTTGATTAAAGAGTATGATTTACCTTATACTTTCCCAGACAAAGTAATAGAAGAAGCTAAAAGTATAAAAGAAGAAATAAGCCCAAAAGAATTAGAAAATAGATTAGATTTAAGAAATGAAGAAATTTTTACAATAGATGGCGAAGATGCAAAAGATTTAGATGATGCAGTACAAGTTAAAAAATTAGAAAATGGTAATTACGAGTTAGGCGTTCATATAGCAGATGTTAGCCATTATGTTACACCAAATACAAATTTAGATAAAGAAGCAATTATAAGAGGTACAAGCATTTATATGTTAGATAGAGTAATACCAATGCTTCCTCGTGAACTTTCAAATGGAATATGTAGTTTAAATGAAGGAAAAGATAGGCTTACTTTATCTGTAATAATGGAAATAGATAAACAAGGAAATGTTGTTTCTTCAGATATAAGAAAGAGCGTAATAAAAGTTACTAGAAGAATGAACTACACTGATGTTGCAATTTTACTTGGACTTAATAAAGAGGAAAAAACAGAGAAAATAGGAGATGTAGATGAGGCTAAAAACAAAATAAAAGCATTAGAAAAAGAGTTAGAAGTAGTAAAAAAATATAAGCCATTTATAAACCATTTTAAAAGAATGGAAGAGCTTGCACATATTTTAAAAGATAGAAGAACTAAACAAGGAAGCTTGAATTTAGATTTACCTGAAAGCAAAATTGTACTAGATGAAAATGGTTATGCTATAGATGTAAAAAAATATGAACTTTCATTTGCAAATGAGATAATAGAGCAATTTATGCTAACTGCAAATGAAACAGTTGCAGAGCGTTTTTACTGGTTAGAGGCACCATTTATTTATCGTGTACACGAAGAACCAGATGAAGAAAAAATAGATGAACTTAATAAGTTTTTATTTAATTTTAAATATAAAATTAAATATAGTAAGGATAACATTTATCCAAAAGCTTTTGCAGAGGTTTTAGACAAAATAGTTGGAACAGACGAGGAAAGAGTAATTTCCACTTTAATATTAAGAACATTAAAAGTGGCAAGATATGAAAGTCAAAACAAAGGACATTTTGGTATTGCAAGTAATTATTATTGTCATTTTACATCACCAATACGTAGATATCCAGATTTATTTATACACAGAGTAATTTCACACTATATAGACAAAAATTATAATGTAGAAGATGAATGGAAACAAGAATACTTACAAAAAGCTGTAAACTATAGTGAATCTTCATCTGAAAGAGAAAAAATAGCACAAAAAGTTGAGAGAGATAGCATAGACATTAAGAAAGCAGAATTTATGCAAGATAAAATCGGAGAAGAATTTGAAGGAATTGTTTCTTCAATTACTTCATTTGGAATGTTTGTAGAACTAGAAAACACGGTAGAAGGACTAATTCGTTTTGAAGATTTAGGAGACGAGTACTTTATTTATGATGAAAATAGAAAAACTTTAACAGGAGAAAGAACAAAGAGAACATATAAAATAGGCGACAAAGTAAAAGTTAAAGTAAAAAATGCTAATAAAATATTAAGGCAAATTGACTTTGAAATAGCAAAAAATGAAGAAGAATGACACAAAAGAAAAATTGAAAACTTATTGTATAACTATAGATGATTTGGAGGAAAATTAAATGAAAAAATATTATTTTACATCAGAAAGTGTAACAGAAGGGCATCCAGATAAGCTATGTGATTTAATTTCAGATAGCATATTAGATGAATATTTAAAACAAGACGAAAATTCAAGAGTGGCTGTAGAAACATTTGCAGCAAAAGATAAAATTACAGTAGCTGGACAAGTTACTTCAAATGGAGAGGTAGACATAGAAAATTTAGTAAGAAATGTAATAAAAAATGTAGGATATGACAACGAAAAAACAGATATGGATTACAGAACTTGCAAAATAGATATAAACATTACAAAGCAAAGCTCAGACATAGCAATGGGTGTAGATGTTGGAGGAGCAGGAGACCAAGGTATTATGTTTGGTTATGCAATAAATGAGACGGAAAACTACATGCCTTATGCTATCGATATGGCACATAAATTAGCAAAAAGATTAGCAGATGTTAGAAAAGAAAATGAAATTACGTATTTAAGACCAGATGTAAAAGCACAAGTACCAATAGAATACGAAGATAATATGCCAAAAAGAATAGATACTATATTAATATCTACACAACATTTGGAAGAAGTAACTATGGATAGGTTAAAAAAGGATTTAATAGAAAAAGTAATAAATGTAGTTGTACCAAAAGAAATGATGGATGAAAATACAAAAATATATATAAATCCAACAGGAAGATTCGTTATAGGAGGACCTTTAGGAGATACAGGATTAACAGGAAGAAAAATTATAGTAGATACTTATGGGGGATATAGCCGTCATGGTGGAGGAGCATTTTCAGGAAAAGATGCTAGTAAAGTAGATAGGTCAGCAAGTTATATGCTTCGCTATATTGCAAAAAACATTGTAGCAAACGGATATGCGAAAAAATGTGAACTACAAGTATCATATGCAATAGGAATGGAAAAACCAATATCTATATGGGTAAATACATTCGGAACAAATAAAATTCCAGAAGAAGATATAATAAAAATGATAGAAGAAAAGTTTGATTTAACTCCAAATGGAATAATAAAATATTTAGATTTAAAGAAACCAATATATACAAAAACAACAAATTATGGACATTTCGGGAAAGAAGAAATGCCATGGGAAAAAGTAATAACATTCTGACGCAAAAGGAAACGTCCTAAATGCGTCAGTTTAGCCAAACCATGATATTACTAAATATTACACTAAAAATTGTAAAGGCTATAATCGTAATTCCACCAGTTTTATTATTTTCACTATTTATTTCATAAAAACCATATGACGAAGAATTTATAAGGACATATATTGTAAATATTGAAAATAGTATATGGTATATTAGAGGACTTATCATTTTACTAGTTCCTTTCTATTTTTTGTATTATTTTTTTATTTCAGTAATTTTGAAGCCTGTTTGTACTTTTGTATTTAAGGAAACCTTAAAAGTAGCATTTTTATAGTTGTTTTTCCAATCATATTCTTCAAAATCTTTTGTGGTAAGAAAATTAGATAAAGCGTATTTGCCAAAGTCATTTATATCTGAACCGAAAATTAAAGAAGTTTTATATAAATATGCACTCATAAGACTCTCTAAATATTTATTTGCAATTTTAGATAAGCTATCTAATTGTCCTTGAGTCAAATATTCCTTTTCTTGAGAAAGCGACAAAATTTTGGCAGTAAATTGCTCTTTAAAAATTATATATGGAGAGCCGTTTACTATTTTTACATCAACTTTTTTCTTACCTAAAGGATATATGACTAAATCTATACTTTTTCCAATGTCTTCTGGATTAGGAATGTGTATAAAAAAACTGTAAACTTGCTCTTGAATTATTGAAAGGCATAATGTTTCGTCAGCATCTAATTCACCTACTAGTTTATCTTCCTTAAATACTGCAACTCCAATATTTTCGGAACCACTTGTTTTGGAAAATGAAGTATTAGTGGACTTTATACTACCTACATTGCTATTGTCTGTAATATTAGTATTTTCAGAATCTCCGGGAAGCTCTACGCCACCTAAAATTGCAAAAGGTTCACCTGTTGAACTTACAAGTTGACTGAAAAAATCTCCTAAGGTAGCGTTGTAAACATAACCAGTATATTTATGAGAATCAGGAAAAATTTCGTAATAATTTGTTATAAGAGTTTCAAGCATGGGGGTTGTGTCCTTTATATATTTTTCAGCTGTATTTTTGCATATGATTATATTTGTAGAAGGCCTAGATTGTGTGTTGTTTACTAATGAATAAATTTCCTTAGAAATTCCATTCATTGCAACTTCTTCAGAAAATATTATAACTTTGCAGTGAGATAAATTTAATTTTCTGGCTAAATAACTATTCATTAAATCGATAGCAGTGTTTAAAGAAGGAGCTTCAACAGTATTTGCAATAGTTTTTGTTGAACTAGAAGCGCCAGACTCTCCATTTTTTCCTTCTTCACTTCTTGGAACAAATTGAAAGGTTACTTTGTAAGTGTTGTTCTCACCAACATCAATGCCAATAGCAGCAACATATGCTAAATTATCTATATTTAGAGAAGTGTAGGAAGCATTAAAACCTAGCAAAAGAATAACACACATAATAACTATGAAAATATTTATTACTATCTTGTTCATTATTTATTAATCACCTGCTTTTTCTTTTTATAATTTGCGAATATTAAAATGAAAAATCCAACAACAAAAGTTACTCCAATCATTGCAAAACGATAAATAACAGTTTCAAAAAATTTGGCTACAGCAAAATTTGTAGGGATTAGAGAAATTCCTAAAATAACAAGAGTAAAAGGAATTACTATAGGTTTGATATATTTAATTTTTGCCATTTTTCTAAAAGAATGTATAGAAAACATTGTTAGCATAGACAAATAGCAAGCAAACGCAATAATCCAAATCAGTAGAAAAATTGCTTCTAGTCTTTGGAAAAAACTTCCAAACTCAACATATGTTGCAGCTGAATATAAAGGAATTATTTCATCTACTTTTGTAAAAAATGGAAACATAAACAATATAATTGAAATTGCTAAAATAATGTAAGCACCTGAAATACATACAGAGGTTATTGCTATTTTTTTTAGTTTTTCAGGTTGTTTTAACAAAGGTGGTAAAAAATAAATAAATACAATACCACTAAAAGCATAGATATTTCCAATGCCTAAAAGAAAGGTGTCAAAAAAGCCATTGCCTAGAATTGGAAACATTCTTTGCCCAGAAAGATATTTTATATTTGCAAAAAATAGCAAAATTATGCTTATTAATGCAAATGGAGTAATAATTAAATTTGCTTTAAAAGAGGCATTGAAGTCTAGGTTGTCTACTATGCAAATAGCAATTATAAATATTGAAATTAGAAAAATTACATTAGTAGAAGGGTAGTATATAATTCTTAAATATTCACAAAAATTTCGTAAAAACATACTAGAACTTGTAAGAAAATATATAATGAAAATTGTTCCAATAATATTTTTCAAAAATTTTCCGCCCCAAAAATTCAGAAACATCAATAATGTCCATTCCAGGAAAAGTTTTTAATAGTTTGCACAAAATAATTACAAAAATTATAGCTAAAATACTAACATAAATTAAATTGATAAAGGTAGCACTGCTGGTTAAGTCCAATAATGTTTTGGGTAAAGACAGCACTGTGTGAATAATAATTACAGAAAGTATTAAAGTTATAGCTTCAAAAGTTCCAATTTTAGAGTGGTTCATAAATATTCTCCTTCATAAAAAATTATTTGTAAATTATTTGAATTTCCATTTCATACTTATTTTTTCTTGAGCTCTCTCTTTTTTAGGTGCAATATAGTTGGCTCTATATTCTTGCTTCCATATAGGCGGAATAAAATAAGCATTTCCTTTAGAATTGATTGCTGGTGCGAAAGGAGCAGCAAAATAAACGCCAAAAGATTTCATATTACATATAATAGAGGTATAAACAAAAAGTCCAACAGCAATGCCTAAAAAACCAGCGAGATACCCCAAAAGTATAAAAATAAATCTAAATACTCTTAAGTGAAAGCCAAAGGAAAAATCTGGAATAGCAAAAGAAGCAATACCAGTAATTGCCACAATTATAATTAAAATAGGGCTTACAATGTTTGCACTAACAGCAGCTTGGCCTAAAACTAAAGCACCTACAATTCCTATTGTAGAGCCAATTGGAGAAGGAACTCTAAGGCCTGCTTCTCTTATTAATTCAAAAGAAACTTCCATTATTAGTATTTCGAAAATAACTGGAAATGGAACACTTTCCCTAGCAATTAAAATTGAGTTTAAAAGCTCTGTGGGTAATATTTCTTGGTGAAAGCTAGTAACTGCAACATAGAAACTAGGAAGCAGCAAAGTTAAAAATGCAGACAATAACCTAATCGTTTTTAAAAAGTTTGCTAAATAAGGCTTTAAGTTTGTATCTTCTGGAGAAGTCATAAAATCAATTAAGCAAACAGGCATTATTAGGGCAAAAGGGGAACCATTAACCAAAACCACCACACGCCCTTGTAGCAAATATTTAGCAGCTTTATCCGGCCTTTCAGTAGATAAAGTTTCAGAGATTCCCATATTAGCTTCATTATTAACGATTAATTGCTCAAGTTGGCCAGAAGAAAGAAGTGAATCTATTTCCAAATTATTTAGTCTATACCTTACCTCAGCGATTAAATCATTATTTGTAATATTCTTCATATAGCAAATTGCACATTTAGTTTTTGTAATACTTCCAATATCAATATTTTCAAGGATTAAATCTTCACTATTAATAATTCTTCTAAGTAAAGAAGTATTTGTTCTTATATTTTCAACAAAAGCTTCTTGTGGACCTTTTATTACAACTTCAGTATTAGGAGAGCCAATACTTCTTTGCTTAAAGCCTTTTACTTCAATGTCAAATGCAAAATCCAAAGTATCTATAAAAAGCACACAATTACCAGAATTTACACCAGAGAAAAGCTTTTCAAAACTTTGCTCTGTATTTACAGTATTTTGTGGAAGCAGACAATTAGAAATATATTCTACAATATCGAGTGGCTGTTCTTTCTTTTTAACTTTAACTTTTTTTAAATTTGTAGATTGGGAGTTTAAAGTTTTTGTGGAAGCTTCAGCCTCAGTAGAGCAATTTGATTTGTTTTTTAGCATTAAAGGCTTTAAAATATAGTTGTTAATAAGGTCAGAATCAACCAAACCGTCTATAAAAAGCAAAAGAGCTTCATATTGTTTATTATGCACATTTATTACAAATTCACGCAAAATAATGTCACTGTTTATAAGTGAATTATATTTCATTTTTACAAAATCAATATTAGCCGAAAGATTTGTAAGCACATTTTTAGGAAGGTTTAAGTCTTTTAGAGGGACGTAAGTATTATCTACTTTTCCACTAGTGGGAAGAGAAAATTGATATTCAGTTTCTGGTTTCCATATAAAATTATCAACTATTTTCTTGAAATTCATTTTTACTTACAACCTTTCCTTAAAATTAAAAATTATTTATAAATAGAATTTCCAAAACGGGTAAAAATATGCAATAATATTTTGACAATAGCATAAAAGTAGAATATAATAAAAAAGCAGTTTATAATAATTACTAAATAAAGAAAGAAGGTTTTTATATGAAAGTTGTTTATAAAAATATTGAAGTTGAAATCGAAAACAAAAATGTAACAATAATAGAAGCATTTAAAGAAGCAATAAATGAAAAAGAAAATGTAATAGCAGGAATGATAAATAATGAAGTAAAGCCATTAAACTATGTACTAAAGGAAAACGATAATGTGGAGTTATTAGATACTTCAACAAGAGATGGAGCAAGAATTTATACAAGGGGGCTATTATTTATTATGGCCAAAGCCTTTAAGGAATTATATCCACAAATAAAATTAACCGTTAATTTTCAATTATCAAGTAGTATGTTTTGCGAAGTAGAAAATGAAATTGTAACCAGCGAAATGATTGAAAATGTAAAGGCAAAAATGGAAGAAATAATTGCTAAAAATTTACTAATAGAAAAGAAAGAATTGTCAAAAAAAGAAGCTAGTGAGTTTATAAAAAAAGAAAATACACAAATAGGAGAAATACAATTAGAAAACAAAGATAAAAAAGAGGTATCTTTATATTTTTGCGAAGAATATTACAACTATTTTTATGGAGTTATGCCAATTTCAACAGGGTATATAAAATTGTTTGACATAATAAAATATCATGACGGATTTTTAATTCGTTATCCAAGTAAAAATAAGCCAAATGAAATAAAACCATATCAAGAAGGAAAAAAACTTCTAACAGCCTTAAAAGAATATGACGATATATACAGTATTTTAGGAATAGGAACCTTAAGTCAACTAAATGAGAAAATAAGAAATGGTGAAGCAAAAGATATAATTTTGCTTTCAGAAGCTTTGCATGAAAAGAAAATAGCAAATATAGCAGATAAAATAATAGAAGATAGAAATAAAAGAGTAATATTAATAGCAGGTCCATCTTCTTCTGGAAAAACAACATTTGCTAAAAGATTAGGAATACAATTAAGACTAAATGGATTGAAGCCAAAAACAATATCAGTAGATAATTATTTTGTAGAACGAGAAAAAACTCCAAAAGATGAATTTGGAAATTATAATTTTGAGGCATTAGAAGCGGTAGATTTAAAATTATTAAATGAACATTTGGTAAAACTACTAAATGGAGAAGAAATAGAAGTTCCAACCTTTAATTTCAAAAAAGGAAAAAAAGAATTCACAGGAAAGACTATGAAATTAGAAGATGACGAAGTGCTAATAATGGAAGGAATACACTGCTTGAATGACCAATTAACACCAGCAATAGATAAAAGGCAAAAATTTAAAATATACATAAGTGCTTTAACAGTATTAAACATAGACTATTACAATAGAATTTCAACTACAGATACAAGAATAGTAAGAAGAACAGTTAGAGATAGCAGGTTTAGGGGCTATGATGCACTAAAAACATTATCATCATGGTATTCAATATCTGCTGGGGAAGAAAAGTACATATTCCCATTCCAAGAAGATGCAGACGTAATGTTCAACACTTCATTAATATATGAAATAAATGCACTAAAAAAATATGCATTGCCATTATTTAGCAAAATAGGGAAAGAAGAAAAAGAATATGCAGAGGCAAAAAGATTAACAGAATTTTTGAAATACTTTGAACAAATAGACGTAGAAGATATACCAAAAAATTCTTTACTAAGAGAATTCATCGGCGGAGGCATTTTCAAATACGACTAGTGACGCTATTTAGGACGTTTCCTTTGGCGTTAAATGTCCCTTTTGCGTCAGCACAAATGCGAGGATAAATAAGAAAAAAGAGGAAAAATAAATGGAAAGAAAATTTACTGAAATAGATGAAGAATTTATTTGTGAAAATTGCGGTAAAAAAGTACCACAATTAGGTTACTCTTGCAGAAACCATTGCCCACATTGTTTGCATTCAAAACATGTAGATATAAATCCGGGAGATAGGGCAGAAGAGTGCCACGGAATACTAGAGCCAATCGGCTTAGAAATAGACAGCAAAAAAGGATATGTAATAATATTTAAGTGTAAAAAATGCGGCAAAATTAGGAAAAATAAAGCTGCAAAAGATGACAACATAGACTTAATAATAAGCTTAAGTGCAAAACATTAAAGGACATTTGGGG
>USFC01000055.1 GCA_900553865.1 uncultured Clostridium sp. | reverse complement strand
GGTGTTTTAATAGGTGTTGGTGCTGTTCTTCCCGGCGTTAGTAGTGGTGTTTTATGTGTTATTATGGGTATATATCAAAAACTAGTAGATAGTGCTTTGGGACTTTTTAAGAATTTCAAAAAAAATTTTGTATTTTTATTTCCTATAATTTTAGGCACTATAATTGGTTTTCTTTTATTTGGGAATATTTTAAATTATGCTTTTACACATTTTGAAGTTGAATGTAAATTATTATTTTTAGGACTTATTTTAGGTTCCATTCCTTCACTAATAAAGCAAACAAATAGCAAAGTTCACTTTGAACTTCACTATTTGATTTTTACCATATTTTCTTTTTTATTTGGTTTGCTATTATTTTTTCTTGAAAGAAATATTACCAATTTTACTTTTACTAATAATTCTTTCTTGCATTTGTGTTTTTCTGGCTTTGCCATGTCTTGTGGGATTGTTATTCCCGGAGTTAGTAGCACTGTTATTTTAATGTGTTTTGGAGTTTATAATATGTATTTACAAGCTCTTGCAACTTTAAATTTAGCTGTTTTAATTCCTATTGGACTTGGCTGCTTAGTTGGTTGCTTTATATTTTTATTGCTTATTAAATTTTTATTTAATAATTTTTTTGCCCAAACTTCTTATGCTATTATTGGCTTTGTTTTAGGAAGTATTTTCGTACTTTTTCCTAGTCAAATTTCTTTTGTGGCTATTATTTTATTTTTTATTGGATTTATGGTTGCTTTTAAATTAGAAAATTTTAAAAAATGCTAATTTCACTATACCTTTCTGGTTTTATTACATAAAATTTGACGTTTTCCCCAAAAAATATGAGGCAAGAAAAATATTAATTCTGCCTCTTTTTTCATTTTATTTTTTTCTTCTTAAAATCCAATCTTTTTGAACTTCAATTGGAAGGTTCATAATTACTTTTTGTTCTGCCTTTCCTGGGTTTACATGTGATATTTCTTCATTTGTATCTACATCCCACAATTTATCTATTACAAATTTTACAGTTTCTATTTGACCATGTACTATGATTTCCATTTCATCTCCAACTTGTAATTTATTTTTTATTTCAATTATAGTTTTACCTTGCACATTTTCTACTACTTTTCCACCAAATTCATAGTCTGAATTATATTGTTTTCCGTCGTATTCTTGAATATCCTTGTTGTTTCTATCGTTAAAATAGAAAGTAGTCAATCCTCTTGTCTTTGTTTTTTCCAATTCTTTTAAATATTTTGTATAGTCATAATTTTCAGGGTCTTTCATATAATCATCTATTGCATTTCTATATGCATTAACTACTGAAGCTAAATAATATTCTGTTTTTAGTCTTCCTTCAATTTTTAAGCTATCTACACCCATTTCTATAATTTCAGGAATTTCTTTTATTAAGCACATATCTTTTGATGAAAAAATATAAGTTCCTTTATCATCATGCTCTACTGGCATTAAATTTCCTGGTTTATTTGTTTCTTCTACATATACATTATATGCCCATCTGCAGCTTTGTGCACAATCTCCTAAATTTGCACTTCTTCCTGCCAAGAAATCACTTAAGAAACATCTTCCTGAATATCCAAAGCAAATTGCTCCATGAATAAATATTTCTACTTCCAAGTCTTTTGGCTTATTTTCTATAAGTTCTTTTATTTGCTTTTTGTTCATTTCACGTCCTAATATTACACGTTTTGCTCCATTTTTGTACCAAAAGTTTGCAGCATGATAGCTTATAGTATTAGCCTGTGTACTTATATGTAAAGGAATATCTGGTGCATATTGTTTTAAAATGTCTACTACACCTCCGTCTGCAACTATTATGCCGTCCACTTTTAATTCATTTAGCATTTTTGCTTGCTCTATTATTTCTTCATATCTATCATCCCAAGCATATATATTTATATTTGTATATACTTTTTTGCCTATTGAATGTGCATATTTTATTGTATTTGCTAGGTCATCATCTTTCATTTCTGCTCTAGTTCTTAAAGATAGACTAGAGGTTCCAGCATATACTGCATCTGCTCCATACATAAAGGCTATTTTTGCTTTTTCAAATGACCCGGCTGGGGCTAATAATTCTGGTTTTTTCATAATTTTATTACTTCCTTTCAAACATAGGTAACTTATAAAGTACAGCCTTGTTTTTCCGTATTTTTTCCTTAAGTATTATAGCATGTATCCATTTAAAAGTAAAGAACCCCAAAATCACCTGACCTTTTGTGATAAAATTTTTCTTCAAATTTATTTACTTTATAACATTCTTTTGGTATTATATATTTAATTTAAAGGGGGACTTTATGGATAAGGAGATTTCAAATACTACGAACATTAGTAAACTTTATTTATATATACTATACTTTTTCATTTTTTCTGTTTGTGGTTGGATATTGGAAACATTGTTTAGTTTTATTGTTTTAGGCCATTTTACCAATAGAGGATTTTTGTATGGGCCTTTATGCCCTATTTATGGTTGGGGTGCTATTATTTTAATTGTCTTTCTAAGTAAGTATAAAGATAGTGATATTAAGCTTTTTATTTATTCTGCTGTTATCTTTTCTGTTTTTGAATATTTTGTAAGTTATTTGTTAGAAGCTTTATTTAAAGAACATTGGTGGGATTATACTGCAGACTTTTTAAATTTAAATGGTAGAATTAGCATTTTTTACTCTCTTGCTTGGGGATTTATAGCTATTATTTTTATAGGCCATGTTTATCCTTTCGTAGAGAAAAAAGTAAGTTTACTTGTAAAAAGGATTAATTATAAAGTTTTAACTATTGGAATTAATTTTACTTGTTTTGCTTTTATTTTCGACACTATAATTTCATGTATCAGATACTTAAATATAATGATTTAGCTTATAAAATAGGATAATATATTTTTTAGTTTTTATGTACTAAATTATATATTATCCTATTCTTTTATGCCTTAGCTAAATATGTTTTTTTGTTATAGCAAGTCCATCTCCTACTTCTAAAATTTCAGTTTCAAGTTCTGGATTGTTTGTAACTTCTGCTATGTATTCTCTTAAATTTCTTACTGCTGTACGTTGTTTGTGCTTATTGTAATCACTCATTACATAACCTTTATATAAAATATTGTCAGCAAATATTATTCCATTTTCATTTAGCATTCGCAAAGACTCTTGTAAGAAAAAAGGATATTTACCTTTGGCGGCATCTATAAATATCATGTCATATTTTTCATTTAAATTTGGTAATATTTCGACAGCATCGCCTTCAATTATATTTATTTTTTCTTGTACTCCTACTTTTACAATATTTTCTTTTGCCTGTGCTATTCTTTCTTCATCTCTTTCTATTGTATCTATTCTTCCGCCCTCTTGTAAATATTCAGAAAAGCACATTGCAGAATATCCTACCGCTGTTCCTATTTCTAAAATTTTCTTTGGTTTAATTTCTTTTAACACTTTGTCAATTACCTCTAAAGTGTCATCCATTATTATTGGAATATGTTCATCTAAAGCTTTTTCTTTTATTTTTTCTAATTCTTCTTTATTCATTTTTCCCTCTTACTCATTTTATTAATTACTTTAGTAAAAAGGCGTCTTTTTAGTTGACGCCTTTTAATTTATTTTATCTTCTTGCTTCTCTTTCTCTAGTTTTTGTATCTAATGTTTTCTTTCTTAATCTAATATTTTTAGGTGTTACTTCAACTAGTTCGTCTTCGGCTATAAATTCAATAGCTTTTTCTAGTGACATTTGTAGTGGTGGAACTAAACGTAATGCATCATCTGAACCTGAAGCTCTTGTGTTTGTTAAATGTTTTTCTTTACATACATTTATTGCAATGTCTTCATTTCTTGAGTTTATTCCAACTATCATTCCTTCATATACATCTACACCTGCTCCTATTAAAAGCTCTCCTCTTTCTTGTGCATTGTATAGACCATATGTTACAGATGTTCCTTGTTCAAAGGCTACTAATACGCCTCTTGTTCTAGCTTGAATTTCTCCTTTATATGGTTCATAGCATTCAAATATTGAGTTCATTGTTCCCGTACCTTTTGTGTCTGTTAAAAATTCTGTTCTATATCCTATTAGTCCACGTGCTGGTATTTTAAATTCTACTTTTGTATGTCCTAATTCTGCTGGCTCCATATTTAACATTTCAGCTTTACGTCTTCCTAATTTTTCTATAACTGTTCCTATAGAATCGTCTGGCACATTTACTACTAATCTTTCCATTGGTTCGCATTTTACACCATCTATTTCTTTAAATATAACTTTTGGACGAGATACTAATAGCTCAAATCCCTCTCTTCTCATGGTTTCTATTAATACAGATAAGTGTAATTCTCCACGTCCACATACTTCAAAGCTATCTGCTGAATCTGTTTCTTTAACTCTTAAAGATACATTTCTTTCTAGTTCTTTAAATAATCTATCACGAATATGTCTTGATGTAATAAATTGACCTTCTTTTCCTGCAAAAGGTCCATTATTTACACTAAATGTCATAGATACTGTTGGCTCGTCTATATCTACAAATGGTATTTTTTCTGGGTTGTTTATATCACATATAGTGTCACCTATGTTGATATCTGCAATTCCTGATAGCGCAACTATATCACCTGCACCTGCTTCTTCAACTTCTACTCTTTTTAAACCTTGGTATGTGAATAATTTTGCTACTTTTCCTTGTACATTCTTTTCTTGTTTACAAATTACAATTGGCATACCAGATTTTATTGTTCCTCTTTCTATTCTTCCTATTGCTATTCTTCCTAAGTAGTCATCATAGTCTATATTAGAAACTAACATTTGAGCTGGTCCTTCTATTTCACAATCTGGCGCATCTATATATTTAACGATTGTGTCAAATATACAGTTTACATTATCGCTTTCTTCATCTAAGCTCATTTTAGCTATTCCGTTTTTTGCTGATGCATATACAACTGGGAAGTCTAATTGGTCGTCATTTGCATTTAATTCTATAAATAGCTCTAATACTTTGTCTACAACTTTTGCTGGGTCTGAACCTGGTCTATCTATTTTATTTATTACAACTATTGGTTTTAAGTTAAGTGCTAATGATTTTTTTAAAACTTCTCTTGTTTGAGGCATTGGTCCTTCAAAAGCATCTACTAATAGTAAAACTCCATCTACAGTTTTTAGTACACGTTCTACTTCTCCACCAAAGTCTGCGTGGCCTGGTGTATCTACTATATTTATTTTTACTCCATTATACATTACTGAAGTATTTTTAGAAAGAATTGTTATTCCTCTTTCTTTTTCTAAGTCGTTTGAGTCCATTACTCTTTCTTGAACTTGTTCATTTTCTCTAAATACATGACTTTGTTTTAATAAGCAGTCTACAAGTGTTGTTTTTCCGTGGTCAACGTGTGCAATTATTGCTATATTTCTTATATTCTCGTTTTTCATTTTTTATTACCCCTTCTCATTAGAAATCAGAAGTTGGAAGTCAGACATAAAAAACTTCCTTCTTCTGTATTCTTTTTTACATTAATTTTATAATTCTTCTTTATATTCGTTTGATGTTCCTTCTAACTCTTTTATAGATAATTCTATTTTTTGATTTTCTACATCTAGTTCTATTATTTTCGCATTTACATTTTGTCCTATTTTTAGTTCTTCTTCTGGTTTTGTTATTTTTCTTTCTACAATTTGAGAAATATGTACTAAGCCTTGAATTCCTGCTTCTAATTCTACAAAAACTCCAAATGGCATCATTTTAACTACTTTAACTTTTACAATGTCGCCTACATGGTATTTTTCTGAAACCTTACTCCATGGGTTTGGTCCTTTTCCCACATAACTTAACTTTATACGTCTATTTTCTTTATCTAAATCTATAACTGTTACTTCAATTTCTTGTCCTTGCTTTAAAATTTCGTCTACTTTTGCATTTCTATCCCATGAAATTTCTGAAACATGAAGTAAACCTTGTGTTACACCTAAATCTACAAATGCACCATAAGAACTTAAGCTTGAAACAATACCTTTGTATTTTTTGCCTAATTCTATGCTATTCCAAAATTCTTCTTGTTTTGCCTTTTTCTCCTCGTCTAATACTATGCGAATTGAGCCTATTATTCTATTTGTTTTTGCATCATATTCTGTTATTTTAAATTTTACATTTTTATCTAAATATGAGTTTACATCTTCACCTCTACTTATTCCTGATAATGATATTGGAATAAATATTTGTGTGTCATTTACAACTACAATTAGCCCTTTTTCACTTACCTTTGCAACTTTTGCTTCTATTATTTCACTATTTTTATATTTTTCTTCTATTTTGTTTTTATTTTCGCGATTTTTAACTCTTTTATAAGACAATAACACATTTCCTAATCCATCATTTAATTTTAAAACATCTGCTGTAATTGTATCTCCTACTTTAAATTCATCTTTAGGATTTGCATTTTCATCATTGCTATACTCTTTTTTAGGGATAATTCCATCAGCTTTATAGTTTATGTCTACAAAAATTTCGCCTTTAGAGGTTATGCTAATAATTTTTCCTGTAACTGTTTTTTCTAATTTTTTTTCTTTTAAAGTTTCTTGTTTTAATAATTCTTCAAAAGTTAATTCTTTTTCTTCTTTCATATTCTCACCTTATCTAAATTTTAACTATTTTATTATATAGCAATCTATTTTTATTGTCAACATAATTTTCGCATTTTTTCTTAAAGGACATTTGGGGACGGGTCACATTTGTCCTTTGAAGTTTTATGTAAAGGACAAATGTGACCCGTCCCCAAATGTCCTTCGTCAGTTTATTTTGTTAATTCTAATATTTTTTCCATTAAATCTTCTGTTATTTTATCTAGTGCTTCTTCGTCATTTTTATCATAATGGCTGTAGTCTAATGGCTTTCCATATCGCACTATTGCTTTTGAAAATGGACCTGTTTTTCCTGATATTCCAACCGGAACTATTTTAGCACCAGTTCTTAGTGAAAAAAATGCTGCACCATCTTTTACCTTTTCTCCTTTAGCTATTCCATTTCTTGTTCCTTCTGGGAAAAGCGCTATACATTCTCCATTTTTTAAATATCTTAAAGATTGCTTTATTGCATTTATATCTTTTGAATCTTTTAATACTGGAATTGTTTCAAATACCCAACCTAAAAAGGCCAAGAATTTATTTTTATATAAGGTACCTTTTGCTAAAAAATGGCAATCTCTTTTGGCTGTAACTTTTATTAATACTGGGTCTAAAAATGTTCTATGGTTTCCACAAAATATAACCGGTTCATTCATAGGAATATTTTCTCTTCCTTCAACTTTCATTCTATGAAACATTATGCAATAAACATATAATATTTTTTCTATTACTATTCCTAAAACTCTTTTTAATTTTCTTTTCATCTATTTATACCATATAATGAATTAACATTATTTCCTTTCCTAATTTTTCTTATAATTTCTTCAACTTTATCTTTTACTTCTTCTATACTTAAATTCGTTGTATCTATATAAATAGCATCTTCAGCTATTTTTAAAGCTCCTATTTCTTTTTCTTTGTCATTTTTATCTCTCTGCTGTATGTTTTTTAAAACTTCTTCATATGTCATTTCTATTTTCTTTTCTTGCATTTCTTTATATCTTCTTTTTGCTCTTTCTTCTTCTGCTGCATCTAAATAAATCTTTACATCTGCCTTTGGAAATACATATGTTGTAATATCTCTTCCTTCCATTATAACATCTTTGCCTTTTGCCAAGTTTCTTTGAACTTCTACCATAGCCAACCTAACTTCTACTATTGAAGATACTAGTGATACTATTTTTGTAACCTCTTTGCTTCTTATTTCATCAGTCACATCTTTGCCATTTAAATATACTTTTTGAATTCCTTGTTCATTTTTCATGTCTATATGAATATTAGGCAATGCTTCTATTATTTTTTCTTTTTCCTCTAATTTTATATTGTTCTTTATTAAATACAAAGTCACACATCTGTATGTTGCCCCTGTATCTATATTAACTAATCCCATTTCTTTTGAAATTAAACTTGTTATTGTTCCTTTCCCAGTACCTGCTGGTCCATCTATCGCTACTATAAATGACATAATTCTTCCTCTTTTCTTAAACTAAAACGGCCCGGCCCTAATAGTTTAATATTTTTTATTTTGGCATTTCAATTGATTTAGCTATTACTGTTATTTTTTGCACACTCATTGTTGTTAGTTTTTCAATCTCTTTTACACATTTTTCTTTAAACATTCTTAATTCTTTTATTACATTCTGCCCATATATGACTGCAACTTCCATATAAATTGAAGGTCCTTCTCCGTCATTTTCAACTCTGGCTTTTATCACTCTTGCAATTCCATCTGTCTTTTTTGCTAAGTATTCTACTATTTGGCGAAATACTGTATCTGAAATCGTAAAATTTCCTAAATAGCTAAATGTTGGTCTTATTATTGACTTTTCTGATATGTATGGTTTGTTTCCGCTTCCCTTAGATTTAAATATTTGAAGTGGGTCTAATATGTAACCTGAAAAATCTTTTTTTATTTCAAAGGTAGGCACTGGTATTACATGTTTTCCTTGTGTTACTCTTATATTTCTTGCTGTCTTCATTTCCGCTTCTGTTGCTACATCTTGTATGTAAATTGTTTTTTCTATTTTAGGAAGGCCTAAGTTTTCTGCGATTTTTTCTACCATTCCATCTGAAGTTCCTAAAATTAAAATTGATTCTGGCTTCAATTTTTTTATTGCTTTTTTCATTTGGTTTCTTTCTTTTTCATCTATAAAAATTGCATGTTTTACTGTTTCTATTTTTGTTGGAGCCTTTTTGGCTGACTCACCTGCAACTACCTCATTTTCGTTTACTAAAAGCCCATCATCTATAATATAGGAAATATTATTTTCACTTGCCACCATTTGGGCTCTATAACTTTTCCCTGTTCCAGATGGTCCTACAAATGCATACACTCTTATATCTTTCATACATTTTCTCCTTTAATCTTTTTCTACTAGTGTAATTGTATAATGTAAATTATGGTATTTTACATTATATGATTTTGTTTCTACTATTTGTACATTTTCTAACTCTTCATTTACTTCTTTTATAAAATCTTCATTAGAACTTATTAACCAAATTCTTCCTTTATATTCTTTAAGTTCATCTATATTTTCACATGTTTTAAAATTATATCCAAAAGCTTTATATGCTTCTTCTACATTCCAATTATCTTTGTTCCAAAAATATACTTTATTATCTAAAAAATTCACATCTAAAACAAAACCATCAACATTATTTTTATGTAATATAATATCGTCTTTTTGTATATTTTTCTCTATATATTCTATATGCTTATTATTACTTTCATCATAATTTGTTTGTATTAATTTTACTTGTACAAATGTAGATATTATTAATGATATTATACAAATAGCTATAGTTACATATTTATTTCCTTTTTTAGCCATTGTATAACTTAGGAAGAATATAAACAATCCTGTTACACATAACATATATCTTGCATATATTATTGGTCTCCATATTATTAAAGAAACTAAACATATAGCAAGTACAAGTATTCCCCATATTAATATTGCAAGTTTCTCTGGCTTTTCTTCTTTACTTTTATTCTTTATATTAGCATATATCATGTATGCACATATTATTATTCCAAACATTCCTGCAATTATAGGATTTACATACGCATCTCCACCTAAATTTCCTGTAAATTGGAAATTAAAAAATTCTATTAATGAATCTGGAAATTTAATTGATATCCAAAAGCCTGATGATACTTGTTTTACTTGTAATAGTAAAGAAACTATCCAAGGCATATATAATATAATTTGTGGAATTGCAACTGCAAAAAACATTTTTAAATTGTTTGTAAACTTTTTCTCTTTAATTGCCTCTTTTGTAAAAAATACAAATAACATTAAATTAACAATTCCTGCCGTAGCTAAAGCATAATAATGTGTATATGCTGATGCCAAGCTAAATATTGTAAATAAAATCCAATTTTTAATTTGTTTTTTATCTCTATTTTTATATATTCTATACGCATATATGCACATTAGTGTAACTAACAACATGGCTAATGTATACATTCTAATTTCGCCTGTATATACAATATTTACAGGTAAGAAAAATACTAAAAATGAAAAGATTAATCCTACATTTTTTCCAAAATCTTTTCTAATATGTGTAAAACCAAGTATTCCTAAAATTGATATACAAACTAATGAAAATAACCTGTAGCAAATTATTTTGTTTCCAAATATTAAATTAATAATATGTAATATCCAATAATATAAAATAGGATGTACATCATTTCCACCTATCGTCCAAATTTCTGTAAAAGTATGATTTGCTAAACCCACTGAATAACTTTCATCAAACCATAAATTTTCGTGAAATATTGGTATCGCTACAAATATAATTCCTAATATTATAACTATTATATGTAATATATCTTTCTTATCTAATTTCATATTAATTTTTATTCCTTTCATTGCTATCTAAAGCTTTTTTAGAAAATTTATAAACTCATTTTTTCAAATTCCATTTTCGTTAGTTATTATATCATTATGGAAAAAAAAAGTCTATAAGTTTTATACATACACTATTGTAATTCTCTAAAATTTCATATTGATTAGATATTTTAAATATTGTCAATCATTTTTGAAAATGTCTTAAAAATTTTTATTTATTAGCACTAAATTTT
>USFC01000054.1 GCA_900553865.1 uncultured Clostridium sp. | reverse complement strand
TACATTTAGATGAAGGTGTACCACATATGCACTTAATGTTTGTTCCTGTTGTTCATACAAAAGACAAAGATGGAAACGACATTGATAAAATTTGTGCAAGAGATTTTTGGAAAGGTCGAGACAGTTATAGAAAATTACAGGATGCCTACTTTAATCATGTAAAATCAAAAGGTTTTGATTTAGAAAGAGGTATGTTTGTTGAAGATACTGACAGAAAACATTATACAGTTGAAGAATATAAGAAAATTACAAATTATGAAAATACTAATAAAGTTTTAAAGGATATTAAACTAGAAATACCAGAAGTTCCAGATATAAATGAAATTAGTAAATTTTCAATAAAAAGAGATGAGAAGATACTAAAAGAAATCATAAAACCTAAAGATGATTTAATTAAAGAATTATATAAGGATAATTTATCATTGCATAAAGAACTATCAAAACAATCCAAAGTTGTTGATGAGGCTGTAAAATATCAAAAAGAAAGAGATAATATACTTGCACATAATAAAGCATTGCATAACCAAATTGAAAATATTAAAACTGAATATAAAGAAAAAGAATTTGATTTAGACTGGAATTATAAAAAACAAATTAAAAAATTAGAAAAAGAGAATAACCGCTTACACAAGATTATAGATAAATTTTATGAAACAGTTGATAAATTTATAAAATGGATTTGCCATAAATTCGGTATTGGCGAATCAAAGGAATTAATCAAAAGTTTTCAAGAAGAAACTCATACTTTTATTGATCCTGTAAAGCAAATTGAACAAGAAGAAAAAGAAAAAAATTTAGAATTAGACAGGTATTAAATGCATAAAAGTGATAGTATAAGCTATCACTTTTGTGCATTTTCAATTATCTGTTTGTAATTTTTTTCTATATTCTAAAAGTTTTTGTTTTCTAATTTCATTTGATTTTCTCAAATTTGCTATTTGTTTGTCATATAATTCACATAGGGATTTAACTTGTTCTTCTGTAAGTTCTTCTTCTTTTATTTCTCCAGAACGATATTGCTTTTGAATCTTTAACAATTTTGTTTCTTCGTTCTCGATATTCTTAATATTTTCCAAAAAAGAATCCTTTTTATTAGAATTTTTTTCGCTTCTATCCTTTTCTTCAATTACAGAATAGTTATCAATGGTATTATTATTTTTCTTAAATAAATTTTTAAAAAAACTTTTTATTTTATAAAATATACTATTTTCATTAACTTGTATTAATGATTTTTCCTGTGTATTTTCTTTCATACTATTTCACTCCTACTTTTGTTCTCCTGTTTTTTCATTTTGTTTGCTAATTAAAGCTTCCGCTTCTGTAATTTTTCTTTCTTCTTTTTCTAATCCTAATAATTCAGTTTCTCTTTTTTGTAGCGGTGTTTGTTCTTTTTCTATTCTTCTTGTAGATATAAAATCCTCTTTTTTATATGTACCAGACATAATACTTTCATATACTTTTGGCAAATCATCAATTGATTGTAAAAATGTTGATAAATATTCTTCAAATTCAGGAGATTTCAAATTTCTTTTTGTTATTATACCTTTCCTGATATCATATTCTATAAGATTCTCGCCTTTATTTAAACAAATATAAGATTTTCCATCTCTTCCGTCTAATTTAGCTATATTTAATCCATTTTCAATAGTATAATTATCTCTTCCATGTACTAAAGTCTTATCTCCTTGTTGACTTAAGTAGTCCAAACCATTTAGTATTACTAATCTATCAAAAAAATCATTATGTTCTTCATTTTTATAATCTTGAAGACTTATACCTTTGAAAGAATCTGATTCTGTCTTATAAAATTCATTTAGTATTTCCATATTATTCATATCAAAAAAACTATCCATAAATTCATTTAGTTTTTCTTCTTCAAATTCCATTGTTGCATAGTTTGGACCTCCCATACTACTTGGAATTTGTTTTCCTAATTCTTCTATAAGTGAAACTGATATTTTTCCATCTTTATTAATTCCATTAACTAATAACCCAAATGGTCCATGATTATTTCCTATTCTACTATATTCCTCGTTATAATTTTTACTTTGTGTCATTCTCATCATATCTAATGTTCCATTTTTTGCTCTTTCTACCATTTTCATAAATAGATCTTTTTTATCTTCATTTGCTAACTTTTCCATATTATTCTCTCCTTTTCTCATATATGAATATTATAACATACTTTATTATTTTTGTAAAATTGTTACATATTTTTGATTCTTATTTTTAGGTTGATTTGGTATTGTCATTTTTATTTTATTATTTTCTATTAAGCTATTCAAGTAATTTTTTCTAAATGTTGCTATATCTTTAAATCCAAAATGTTCTGCTATTTCTCTTAAAGTTTTTGCTTCCCTGCAAAAACTTAAAATATCTTTTTCTTGTGGTTTTGTTTTCATTTTCTTAGTGGTTTTCTTGTCGGTTTTCTTAGTGGTTTTCTTGTCGGTTTTTTCTTCATATTCAAATGGATTTTCTTTGTATTTAAAAGAAACTCTTAAAAAGTGTTCCATAAATTTAAAACAACTTTTATCATAAGCATCTAATATTCTTAATACTCCAGAACCTATATTTTCAATTAAATCCACATCTTTAAACACTCTAATAAGTTCTTTATTTCTTGGAGCTGTAACACCTTCTAAAAACTCTTCTTGTGATAAGCCTTGTGGTAGTCCTCCTCCTGATGTAATTTCAATTCTATCAGAATAAAGTTCAATTATTGGTGTTGTGCTTAAAGTATAATCACTATGTACCATTGCATTTATAACAGCTTCTTTTAATGCTTTACTATCTATCATTTCTACTTCTTTTCTACCATTGTATTCAATTTTTGCATAAACAGTATTTTCCGCTGTAAGCCTATCTAAAATTCTTTGGGTAGCAGTTATTAAACAACAATACCCATATTCTTGATTTTCTATTAATTCCATTTTACTTGTTCCTAAATATTTAACAAGTTTTATTGATATATCATTTTCATCAGCAAGTAAATAAGCATTATAATTATATTTTCCTTCATCAGTTAATAAATTTAGATTTCTAGCAAAATTGTCATTAAGAATCATTCCATTACCTTCATAATGAATTTTCAACTGTCTGAATGTTAAATCTTGTCTAGGAGCCTCTATTTCTTTTAAAGAATTTTTTATTCGTCTAGAAAACATTTCTTCAATCATTCTTTCTGTCATTCTCTCTTTGCTACTACCAACTCTAATATAACATCCTTCTGGTGTTCTTCCTTTTTTTCTTAAATAATAAGGCTTTTCAGTTCCACTTGAAATAATAACTTTTATTAATTCTTTATTATCTATTGTTTCTACAATTACATCAAACAGTCCTAGAGTTGAAGGTTGTATATTATTTTTTATTCTGTCTTTAATTTGAAGTTGTGTTAAATCTGTATTTTCCACTCCAACAACTTGTCCATTTTTATTTATTCCAACATAAATTATTCCACCTTCTTTGTAATTAAGAAATGCAATAACTTCTTGTTCAAAATCTTCATTTAACTGTTCTTTGTTTTCAATTCTATTTGTCTCCGGATTTTGCATGCTTATCTAATTCCTCCTTTTTTCCACAATATTTTTTCAATCCAATATCATATCCTAGTATCTTCCTTTTTCCTAAGATTTTTGGCAAAATTTCTCTATATTCATCAATATACATGTATGTAGCAATTCCGTTCCTATCAGATAACTCTGAAATCTTATAAGCTTTTAGTCCTTTTGCATTTATTCCTAAAAATTCATCTCCGAAATTTTCTTCTTTATAATAATCTTCAAGTTCTCCATTTTTCATAATAAATATATCTTCATTATACATATCACTTATAAAATTTAAAATCTCACATTTTAAAGCTTCATCTAAATTATCTAATTTTCTTTTCTTAAATATTCTAGTTCGAAAATTTGACCATACCTCATTTATTTTATCATCATAAATTTTTTTATCTGTCATTTCGTCTAATATTTTTACTAAATTAGTCCAATCTCTACTATCAGTGGCTTTATTTATAGACTTATTATTCTTCAGTACTTCTTTCATTTTACTTCTTATTGCATTTAATTTATTTTTCTTTTCATCATCAAGCAACAGTTCTAAATCTTTTTCGATTATATCATAATCAGCTATAATATAATTTTTTATATTAAGTTCATTAAGTACTTTTCTATATATTGAAAAATAAGATTTTCCTCCCACTTTAATAATTGAAATATCATTGTTATTCAATATATTTTTCCCATAAATATTTTTAACAATTTGAGGCATTAAAATTTGTTCCTCTCCTTCAACTAATATAACTTTATCTGCAAAAAACATTTCAGCGTTTTTATGTTGTAATTCTATTTTTAATTTCTGAAGTTCTTTTCCATCTCCATAGTTTTCTTTACATATTCTACTATTTCTAGTTCCATCTACTGTTTTTCTTATAACATTAATATTTTCAATATCAACATTATGTATAAATTCTTCCGAATGAGTCGTAATTATTATTTGATTTTTATCATTATTTAAAAAATCATGTAATATATCAGACAACATCCTTTTAGCATGAGGGTGCAAGAACAATTCTGGTTCTTCCAATATAAGCAAAGATGACTGATTAAAAATTTTACAATAAAATTTAAATAACTCTATCATAATGAGACTTTGTAATCCACTACCTTTGTTTTCTAAAGGTGTATCCACACCATCATCAACTGATATTCGTATATTTTTATAGTAATCTTCACTCTTGTTTTCAAGCATATTAATATCTATCTTTATATTCATTAAACTTAAAGTTCTTTTTAGTTGAAGATTAAGATCATCTTTTAAATCTTTATACACATTGCCTATGACAAGTTTTAAATCATTTGATGCATTATCTATTGCAATTTGATGTTGTTTATTACACGATTCATTCCATTTTTTCTGTAATAGTTTACCATACCAACTCCATTTAGTTATTTTTAGTGTGGTATCTGGTGTTCTAAATGCTGGAATTAAAAGACTCGTTATTAATGTTGCTTTAATGTTAGGATTAACATATAGCATTCTATAAAATTTTGTACTTTCCGTTATGTCAAAAGGATTAGAACTTTTTTCATTAACTTTTAGAATTATGTTATATAAATTAATATCGTCATCTTTATTATAATATTTATATACCCACATCTTTTTTGTATTATTTAACAATTTTTTCAAATCATCTTTCTTAAACCATTTTAATAAATTTATACCTTTATACTCAAATTTATTTGGATAAATTTCTTTTAATTCATCATCATCTTTAATAATCCATTCATTATTAAAATCATTAACATCTTCATTAAAGTTTTGAGTAATATCTATTAATGCAGTACTTTTCTTAATATTATCTAATAAAGAAAAGTCCAAATTATTAATTTCTTCTACTTCTGCTATAATTTTAAATTCTCTTTTATACTTATTAGAAGAATCTGTATAAAATATCTTATCCTCGTATGAAGTAGTATTATACTTATCTGCCAATATTTCATTAAGTGCTGAAACAATATTACTTTTTCCTGCATTATTTTTTCCTACAAGTACATTTATTCCTTTATGGAATATAAAAGTTTCATTTTTTATACTTTTATAATTATTTATTATTAATTTACTTATATACATATTTTCACTTCCATTATTATAGTAACTATTTTATTTATTTTCTTCCATCCATTTATACAAAGTATCTTCATCTAATTTGTCTTGTTTAAATAGCTTTATCTTTGCCTGTGCCTCTTTTTTCCATTTATCAAAATCTTTCTTTATCTTTTTATCTTCTTTATTTCTATAAACAACCATAACCTTCTGTTGATACATCTTTCTATATAAACCTAAAGCAGGAACACTCTCCAAATTCTTTTTATAATTTATAGTTGCACCTTTCTCTCTACAAGTTGCACTACCATCAACATTGGGTAAATCACAATATATTTCATTTTGCCTAAATGTTGGAATAAAGTACCTACCACAAATTTGGCAAGTTTTAATTGGTAGATTTTCTTGTCTTACAAGTTGATCT
This sequence comes from uncultured Clostridium sp., assembly GCA_900553865.1. Classification (GTDB taxonomy): domain Bacteria; phylum Bacillota; class Clostridia; order TANB77; family CAG-508; genus UMGS1663. The sequence continues at coordinate 4,657 of USFC01000054.1, read as the reverse complement.
AATATTGTAAAGCAAATACTTCTTAATTTTGTACTTGTATAAACATTATGCAATTCTAAGTTTGGATCTTTATCTTCAATACCTTTCATCAAATGTTCAATTCTCTCATTGTGATGACGATTATGTATATTTATATAATTGTCTAAAATTACTTCCACATCTTGTGAATATGTATAAATATCATTTTTTATTGTGTATGCAACAAACTTTGAATATATAGACTGTTCCTTATATTCTTCATTTCCATTTAAGTTATATACAAAATCCACACATTTTCTAAAATTCTCTTGCCATTCTAATAAATCATCTAAACTTGTATTATAAATATCTTCTAGCATATCCATAAATTCTATATCTGTTATAAATTCATCATTCTTTGAATATATGTAAGGTACATATTCTTTTATAAGTTCAAAACCATAGGCATAAAAGAAAGTATTATATGCAGAGGCAAAAGAAGAAAAGTCAGCATTTAGAAAATTAATTAGTAACATTCCTATACTTTCTGCATAATGAATATAAATAGTTGAAGGATGTTTTATAATTTCCTTTTTTCTATTTAATTTTGTTTTAGAAATATCTTTTTCCAACTTTAAATATACTCTTGTTTCATCTCTCTTCTTTTCTTCATCATTTTCTTTATCTGTATCTTTTCTCAGTACATTATATAAATATAATGGAGTTGAGTAATATTCTTCTTTTTCCTTTATATTAAACCATATATAAAAATCTTCTGATACTAAATGTGAAGGTAACTCTTTCATTTCTATTTCCTCCCCAAAAATTTTGTAAAAAATTTTAGTAAAATATTTAAAATTGTATTGACAAATATAAATTATGATTATATAATAACAATATCAAATTTTATTGTAAGATTTTTTACAATATTATAATACAACATATAGTATAAAATGTCAACAATGAAATAAAAAGTTAATTATAAAATGTAAGTTCCTATAGGATACTTATGTCAAAAATTTTACAAACAAAAAATCAACCATAGAAGGAGGCTAAATGAATATGAGTAATAAAGAAAAAATTTTAGATTTATATTATAATCAACATTTAAAACAAAATGAAATAGCAAAAATTGTTGATACTACTACTCAATATGTTTCAAAGGTAGTAAGAACTGACAAAAGAAATAAAGAAGAAAAAGAAAAACGAAAAAAAGAAAATTCTGAAAATAGAAAAATTTATTTACAAGAATATTTTAAAACTTATAATAGACCAAAGAAAGATGACAACAGTTACGAGCAAATGATAGCACAACAAATTCAAGATTCAATGGAACTATCATTTAGTAATAGTAACATTTCAAATTATGCTTTTATAAAATGGAACTCATCTGCTTATCATACTAATAATAAAGGAAATTTAGTAATAGATAGGAAATTGAAAGTTGGATTTGATGTTCCAAGATCAGTAAATATGAATATTAAAATACCTACACAAAAATATAAAAATAGATGTGTTTATAGTTATTAATGAGATTTATTAAAATTGTTTAATAAGTTTTTTTTATTGTAAATTTTAAAGAAAGGAGGTCTGCCCTATGGGAAGTATTAAAGAAAATTATGAAATGATGTTTACTTCATATCCTGATTTAGTAGACATCACTCAATTAAAAGAAATGCTTGGAATTGGCATAACACTTGCTTATAGATTAGTAAGGAATAAAACAATAAAAGCACTAAAAGTTGGTAGACAATACAAAATACCAAAAAGAAATGTTATTGCTTATTTAACAAATCAAAATGAAATATAGACTAGCTTTTAATTTATAAACCTGGGTATTATTATACCAATATCAATAGTAGGTTAAATCTAGTCTGTTATGAGAAAAGAAAGGAGTTTTAATGAATATAACAGCAAGCCTACAAATAAAAAATAATATTTATCAAGTTGTTTTAAATTATAAAGATATTAATGGCAAAAGAAAACAAAAATGGGTTTCTACAGGATTATCTCAAAAAGGCAATAATAAAAGATTAGCCAATCAAAAAATGCAAGAGATTTTAGCTGATTTTAAAGAAAGTTTAAATAATGAAGGTACAAATAATTCTACAGATAAATTATTAATTGCATATTTGCAAGAATGGTTATTATCTATAAAAAATACTATTGAAGAAAACACTTATGATTCTTACAAAGTTATAGTGAATAAAATTTGCGATTATTTTGAAGATAAGCAATTACTACTTAAAGATTTAAAACCTGTTCATATTCAAGAATTTTATACTACTTTATATGAAAAAAAATTAACTGGAAATACAGTATTACATTATCATAATGTTATAAGAAAGTCATTGCAAACTGCTCTAAAATTAGACTTAATATTAAGTAATCCTGCTGATAAAATTGAAAGACCGAAAAGAGAACAGTATATTGGTACTTTTTATTCTCAGGCTGAACTTAATACACTTTTTAGCTTAATAAAAGATGATCCTTTAAAAATAGTTATTTATCTTGCTAGTTTTTATGGATTGCGAAGAAGTGAAGTTTTAGGTTTAAGATGGGATGCATTTAATTTTGAAGATAAAACAATTACCATTAAACACAAAGCCATTGAAACCAGAAAAGATAATAAAAGAGTTATACTTTTAAAAGATAAAACAAAAAATCAGTCTAGTTACAGAACTCTACCATTAGTTGATGATATTATTGTTCTTCTTAAAGAACACAAAAAACAAATTGATGAAAACAAAAAATTATGTGGAAATAGTTATAATAAAAAATATTTAGATTATATATGTGTCGATTCTACAGGCAAATTATTTAGACCAGAATATGTTACAGACCATTTTACTTTGATTATGAAAAAGAATAAAAACATTTTAAGAAAAATTACTTTTCATGGATTAAGGCATTCGTGTGCCAGTCTTTTACTTTCTAAAGGAATACCTATGAAAGAAATTCAAGATTGGCTTGGTCATTCTACATATTCTACTACTGCTAATATTTATGCTCATTTAGAAAAAGATACAAAAAATAAATCTGCAAATGTTCTTTCAAATACTTTAACATTCGCAGATATTTAATTACTGGTTGGGGTAGTAAGATTCGAACTTACGAAATGACCGGGTCAGAGCCGGTTGCCTTACCACTTGGCGATACCCCAGTATTTTTAATATTATTAAATTAGTTAGATATTTGGTTAGATGTTTTATAAAATTTTCTTATTAATAAAACATCTAAGCCTTATATTTCAAGTGTTTCATAAATTGTTGTTTTAGGGAAACCTACAAGAGTCAGAGTCATTTGGCTTATTAAGTGGAGAAAAATTAACAAATGCAGCTTTATTATATTCTGACCAAAATCCAGTAGTTGGCTCATTTATATCTTGTACTCGTTGGAATGGATTAGATAAATTATCAGCAAAAGATGATATTGAATTTTATGGAAGCATTTTAAACCAAATTGATAATGCAATGGAATTTATCAAAAAGCATATGTCAAACGGCTGGGTTAAAGAAGGTGGAAAACTAGCAAGAAGAACAATCCCAGAATATGATTTAGATGCTATGCGTGAAGCACTTATCAACGCAGAGGCTCATCGTTCGTATCTGATGAGAGGAACAAATGTAGAATTAGCTTTTTATGATGATAGAATCGAAATTGTATCTTGTGGTAAAATTGGAAATGGAAAAACTTTAGAAGAATTATTAAAAAGACCCACAAGTCAAAGGAGAAATCAATTAGTTTGTGACATCTTTTCAAGATTAGACTTTATGGAAAGACGTGGAAGTGGCATTAAAAAGATTTTTCAAGCATATGAAAATGATGAGAAAGAGCCTAAATTTGAAATTATTGATGATGTATTCATTGTTACTTTTTATAGTAGATTGTATAGAAAAGTAGAGAGAAATGATGATAATGTAGATGTAAATGTAGATAAAAATGTAGAGATAAAAATAAAAGAAAAATATCCAGAATTATCTAATACATTAATAGAAATAATTAAGTTAGTAGAAAATAATAACTATATAACACAACCTGAAATTGCAAAAGAATTGGATAAAGCTACTAATACTGTTTATCGAAATATAAAAGTTTTAAAAGATATGGGAATATTGGAAAGAGTTGGTTCTAACAAAAAAGGTTATTGGAGAATTAATTATTAACTTTACAAATTATTCCAGACGCGTCTGAAATTTTGCAACTGTGGTTGCAAAATTATAAAAAAATTACGCTTTGAATTTAGAAATAAGTTCAAGGCGATTTTTTATGGAATAAAGGTCAACAAATTTTACACTGGTGTGAAAATTCAGAAAATTTGCAAAAACTATTTACAATAATTAACAAATTAGATATAATGCTAAAAGAAAGAAAAAAGTACAAAGGAGAACAAGTGAAATGAAGAACTTAAAAGGAAAAAAAGGTGTAAGTATTGCAAATGCGTACACACAAGCACAAAAAAGCTTTACAAAAAAAGAATTTGTAAAGAAAGAAAAAGGAATAACATTAGTAGCACTAGTGGTTACAATTGTAGTTCTGATAATACTAGCAGGGGTAAGTATAAATTTAGTAATAGGAAATAACGGAATAATGCAAAAAGCACTAAAGGCAAAGGAAAATATGGAACAGGCAGCAAAAGAAGAGCAAGAAGGCTTAAGTGCATTAGAGGAAAGATTAAATAGCCTAAATACGGCGAATG
>USFC01000053.1 GCA_900553865.1 uncultured Clostridium sp. | reverse complement strand
ACAGTATTAAGTGTAGATGTTGCTAAAAATAAAAGTATGATAATGCTTATGAATAGTGATGGAGAGATACTTATTGATACAAAAGAAATAAAACATAACTTAGAAGATTTTGAGAAAGCAAAAGAAGAAATAAAAGAAATTAATCCAGAAAATCTAACAGTATTTATGGAATCAACAGGTACATATCATTTACCAGTAGAAAGATATTTTAAAGAAAACGGATTTAATACTTTAGTTATCAATAGTCTAACTACTAAAAATAATTATGACACTATTAGAAAAACAAAAACAGATAAGAAGGATTGTTACAGATTAGCAAAGTTATTTTTTGTAAATGAAGTAGAATATCATGAGTTATCTAAAAAGGATTTATATGCTAATTTAAAAGCAATGACAAGACAATATTTTTATTTACTTCAACAGAATGTTAGTTGTAAAAATAGATATAAAAGGCTATTAAATATATGCTTTCCAGAGCTAGAAAAAATCTTTAAATCAACAAGAATTTATGATGATACAGCATTGAATTTTATTAATGAATTTCCACACGCAGAAATAGTGAAAGAAAAACAAATTGATGCATTGTATAATAATTTATACAAGACTAATGGAAGAAATTTAAATTTCTATAAAAGATTATCAGAAACAATAAAAATAGCTTCAGCCAACTCATATCCAGGAGTTGATAAAGAGCATAAAGATGTCAAGAATCTTTCAGATATGGCTAAAATAGTACAAAACAATAATAATGTGATAAATGAATTAAGAGATAAAATGATAGAAACAGCAAAAAAATCTCCATATTATGAAATAATAAATTCATTTTACGGAATTGGAGAAATATTGACAGCAGAAATACTTGGAGAATTAGGAGACATAACAAGGTTTGATAGTCCAAAACAATTAATAGCTTTTTGTGGACTTGATCCAACAATAAAACAATCTGGAAAAAGTATAAATGTGAAAGGAGCAATATCAAAAAGAGGAAACAAATATGCACGATATATATTATTTAATTGTAGCCAAATGGTAGTAAAACTTGGTGCTTCAAATTATCCAGAACATCCAGTATATATTTATTACCAAAATAAAAAAGCAGAAGGCAAACATTATTACGAAAGCCTAACTGCTTGTTCTACAAAAATTCTAAGAATGTTATATTCTATGTGCAAAAATAATAAACAATTCTTAGAAAACTAATCATAAATTAATTTTATCATAAAAGAAGTGAAAAAGATACAATTTTTAAAAAAATATATCGTTTTCGCTTGTTTGCCATACAAAAAAATAATATAATAAATCCATAAAAAAGGACTTGACAAAAATTAGATAGTCAATTTATAGATTAGTTTGAAATATAACTAATCTATTTTTTAGTGTGATAATCGGTAGATATTATCTATAAGTATTGAAATATAAATAAAAGATACATACCGAAAAAAATAAAGACCACCCCCGCCTCTAATCTCTACAAAGTAAAAAGGGGGAACGGCGAGGGGAGTACTTTAAAAACTTTCGGGAAATAGGAGGGGGAGGGGGTACATTATTCCTTTGAAATCGCTTCCAGCAGTAAAGACACAGCCAAAGAGAATCCTTCTGTAAATACTTCTTCCATTTCAATAGCAGATAATTCACTTTGATATTCTAAAACTTTTTCTATTAACGAAAAGGTTTCTTTATCCACTAATTGAGCTAATTTCTCTTGTAAGTCAGTACATTTAGACAAAGCTTTAGCATATTTGGAATCTTTAGGTATAGGTCTTTCAATACAAGAATAATCTCCATTATATAGAGATAGTATAGTCTTTGAATTCATATTATCACCTCCAGTTGGTTGTGTATTTAAGCTTAAAAGATTCAAAATATCAAGTAGATTATAAAAAATATGTTGTTTTTTGTAGAAATATGATATACTTATATAAAGTAATATTAGGGAGGATTTTAATTGTGGAATTTGAAAAAGTAGAATTATCAGAAAAGTTAATAAGAGATTTATATATTGATTTGAGAAAAAAAGTTAACAAATGGTCAGAAATAACGAAACAAACCCCACAGGCTCGAATGGGATATGTAGGACAACATTTGGCTAGTATTGTTACAGGATTTCCAGGAGGAAAATCAGGAGCTAGAGGATATGATATGATAATAGATGATAGTGATAGACACAATATTAAATTTGCAGAAATAAAGACTTGTTATAGAGTAGACCAACTAGGAAAATGTAATGTATGTAATAGTGTAGTTTCTAGTTTAGAAAAAGAATGTTCTTTTTGTGGGAGTAAAAATATTAAAAGAAATGATGATTCTAAATGGCTGATTACAATGAAAAGAGAGGAAGACTTAGAATTGACATTTGAGCCAATATACTATTATTTTGTTTTATTTGAATTTGAAGAAATAAATAACCCCAATAACACAAATATTGTTGCATCAATATGGAGAGTAAAAACTGATGAACCAGGATTCTTTTTATGTATGTTAGATTACTATTATAATATTAGAGCCAATAGCGAATCGAAGGCACCATTTAATATGTGGCCGCATATGTTGAAATTCCATTTAACAAAACCAGTAAAAATATATGAAGCAGTTATTTTTGATGATGATAGAATAGAAACAAGGTTATTGGATAATAGTTTAGAAAAAGAAGATGAATTAGATGATTTGGAAAAATATAGTGCAGCTAATATAAATGTTGAAACAATAAAGGATGTTTATAAAATTTTAAATATAGATTTACCAATTAAAAAGAATAAGAGAGAATTATTAAAATATTTACAAGAAAAGAGAAAAAGTATTAGCAATGCTGATTTAGCAGATATAATAAGTTATGCTATGTATTATAAGAGAATAGAACCCTATATAGAAAAAATGCCTAAACATATACAAGATAGAATAAAAGAAATTCAGGAAGCTATTTCATAGTTCCTGAATTCTTTTTATAGAATCTGAATAATATTTTTTATCAATTTCAAAACCTATAAAATTACGATTGTTTTTTTTGCAAGATATCGCGGTTGTGGCACTACCGCATGAAAGGATCTAGAACGTTGTCATTAGGATTACTACTTGCTAAAACTAATCTATTAATTAGTGATTCAGGTTTTTGAGTAGGATGAATTCTTTTTTCTGAATAGAAATTTATATCAGACCATACATCAGTTAAACCCATTTGAGCATTAAAAGTCATTTGAATATCACTATATGGAATATCAAAATCAAGAATTTTAGATAGTTTATCCCAAAGTTCTTTAGTAGGTAGCTGTTTACACACATTATTTCCAGTATAAATACTCCACATGCCTCCGCCATTAGATTTTACTCCTAAAGATTCATTTATTTCTTTAGACGTCAAATGTAATTGCTTTTGTCTATTTTTTAAAAAGGATTTTACAAAAGGTTTACTATCTTTAACAAGAAATAAAATACTTTCTGTTACATTCGGAAACATTTTATAATTTTTAGTAGCTCTTCCAGAAACTGCTTGAATACCTTTATCTATAACAATTTGTTGCCTTAACTCAAATCCTAAATCTTCTAAAATTGGTAGTAAGTGAGATAACATTCGAAAATATCCAAATAAATAAAAAGAACCACCTTTTCGCAATGTTCTACATGCTTCTGATAACCAATTTTTTGACCATTCTATATAATCATCTTCAGTTCGCCACAAATAATCCCATTTTTCATTAATAACTTTAAAATATGGAGGATCAGCTATAAGTAAGTCTATACTTTCGTCTTGAACCTGTTTTAATCCTGATATTGCATCTTCATTATAAATATTATTAAATTGTAACATAAAATTACCTCCTTCAGTATTGTATAGTAAAACAAAAAATAAATCAAGAATTAAATCCTTTTTGTTTAAAATAATATAACATAAAAAGAACAAATGTTCAATAGAAATGTGCAAAAAAAAAGAAAAAATTTCGACATAAAGTGACAAAATACACCCGTAGACAAAGTTTGGCAAAATATGGTATAATATTACAAGAAAATACAAAAGAAAAATGGCCTATACTCAAATAGGACATTTTTCTGTATATGGGGGAAATATGTTAAATAAAAGTAGCAATGAAACGGGATTTAAAGAAACTTTTGAAATGAAGCATTTGAAGGATTTAGAATTACCAAATGAGAACTATTTGAAGATATATGCATTACCAATATCAAATAGTAAATTTGATTATAAAAACCTTAAAGAAATAGTGGCTAATAATATAAAAAACTATGTGTATTCTAGAAGAGAAATTAAAGAAGCTATTGAAAAAAGTGTAGCAGATGGACTATATGCAAAGGCACTAAATAAATTTAGAAATATAAAAAATGAAAAAGATAATGGTAGTGGATCTGAGTTGGGAGAAATTTTATTGTATTTATTTATGGAATGCGATTTAAAAGCTCCTAAAATATTAAGCAAAATGGAATTGAAAACTAATAAAAATGATTATGTTAAAGGTGCAGATGGAGTGTTTTTACATTCGTATAATAAAGATGAATACAAAGTCTTTGATTTAGTAATTGGAGAAGCAAAAATTGAGAATCAAATATCTAAAGCAATATCTGATGCAATAGATTCTATAAAAGATCATTTAGAACAAGAAGATTTTGAAGTGGATTTGGTTAATGAAAATATATTTAAAGAAAAATTTGATATAGAAGAGGCTGAAGAGTTGAAAAAGATTATTGTCCCTTCAAATACAAAGCCTAAAGATATAGTTGCTAATAAAGCGTTTGGTATTTTTATTGGTTATAGTTTAAATGTAGATTTAAATGGAATTTCGAACATTGATGCAATAGAATTAATAGAAAAAGAAATAGAAAAAAATAGCGAAAGTATAGTGAAAAATTTAAAGAAAAAAATTAGACAAAATAAATGGGAAAATTATTCTTTTTATGTGTATATATTGCCATTTAATAATGCAAAAGATGATAGAAAAGATATTATGAAGTATATATTAGGATAGGAGAAAACATAGAATTAGGTGAATACATATATAGTGATATAGAAAAAAATACATATTTAATATCATTATACACAAATCTAATAAAAAAATATGCTATAAATATTTTTAAAATTACAGACATAGAAGGTGAAGTTTCTATAAATGTAAGTGATTTATTAAGATTTGCTGATATATTATCGAAATCAACAAATGACTTAAAAAAACAAAAACATAATAATATAGCACAAAACATTGTGGTATTATTAAAAGAATTATATCCTGAAAATGAAGAAGTCAAAAAAATATATGTATCTGTTTTAAATAATATAAGAAATTATAGAGGGATAAAAGAAAACAACTATTATAGTACAGATATTAGAGAATTCATAAGTCAATATATAGAAAAAGAACTATATAAAATAGAACCAAATGATGATGAAAATTATTTTGTGAGGGATCAAAAGAATATGTATGATTCTCTTCAAAAAGAAAAATTTTATAGTTATTCTGGTCCAACATCAATGGGAAAAACTTTTGTAATAAGGAAGTTTATTATAAATCAAATAAAAAATAATTATAAAAAAAATTATGTTGTTGTGGTACCAACAAAAGCACTAATATCTGAAATTACAAGTGATTTTATTACAGAACTAAATAGTTTATTAAAAGAAAAGAATTACAAGGTTATAAATACATATAGTGAGGCTAATGAAAATGATAAATATAATTATGTAATGATTTATACGCAGGAAAGATTGTTAAGCCATTTAATTAACAGCAGCATAAAAGTTAATTATGTTTTTATAGATGAAGCACACAAATTATTTTATAAAGATACTAGGACAATGTATTTTTATAAAATACTAGATATTTTAAGAAATCAGGATAATGTACCTAATATTTATTTTTCTGCTCTATTAATAAAAAATCCGAATGAATTTCTAGATTTACTACCCGAGATAGGGACTAAAAGTTCAAGTGTATTTGAATTTACACCAGTTAATCAGCAAAAGTTTATGATTGGCTATAATAGTAAAAATATAAGAATTTATAATGATTTAAGTTCAAATTTTATTGAACTAGAATATGATAAAATAGAAAAATTTGATATTAATTATATACTAAATCAATTAGGAGAAAATAGAAAAAACTTGGTATATTGTGAAAGTAAGAAAGAAGCAATAAATTATGCTTTAGAATATTCTAAAAATAGAAAGCCTATAGAGGAAAATGAATATTTAAATAAAGTAAAAAAATATATAAAAGATGAGATACATGAGGATTATTGGTTAATTGATATGTTATCTAAAGGAGTTGCTTATCACATTGGATATATTCCAAATTCTATTAGGAAACATATTGAAAATTTATATAAAGAAAAAACAATAAACACGATATTTTGTACTAGTACATTGCTAGAAGGGGTAAACTTACCTGCTGATAATTTATTTATAAATGTGAAAGATAAGGCTAAAATAATATCAAATGAAATAGATTTTAAGAACTTAATAGGAAGAGTGGGAAGAATAAAGTATAATTTAATAGGAAATGTGTTTATTATACCAAATGGTTCTCCAAAATTAATGAATACTTGTACAGAATTGATAGAAAATGATGTTTCAGATAAAGAGCTTAGCATAAAAAAAGTGTTATCAACTATAGCTAAAAAAGAGATTATTAATAAATTGAAAAAAGGAGATACATTAATAGACAAAAGAAGTAAAACACATGATGAATATGAATCAACAAGATACATTATGAATAATTTAATAGATGATATAATGAATGATAGGAAAGGAATTATATATAAACAATTTGAAAAATTTATAACTAAGCAAGATATAAGAGAAATAAAGGAACAATTTAGAGAAAAAACTGTACCACAAGATTTACCAATAACAACAGATCAAATTGATAAAGTTGATAAATATATTAAAGAAAATAAATTAGAATATCCAGATAAAATAACATATAATAATGTATTAACATTTTTAAAAGAATTACATGAGTATTATAGTTGGAATATATATGAAGACAAGACAACAATTGGACATAAAAATAATTTGGCATATTATGCAGTAATATTACAACAATGGATGCTAGGATTTGGAATCAAACAGATTATACAACAAGCAATTAAATATCATGAGAATAATAATACTTTTTATGATATAAATTTTGGAATGAAAGTGGATTATACAGGTAGCTTAGAACAGAAAAATTCAATTATTAATGAAACTTTAAATGCAATAGAAAATATAATCTTATTTAAAATATCAAATTATTTTTCAAAATTTTCGTCTAGATATAAAGAAGTAAACAAAATTGATGAAATAGCTAATGATTGGTATGAATATATTCAATATGGAACGAATGATAAAATAGTAATAATGATACAAAAAATAGGTTTTAGTAGAGAAGCAGCATTAAAAATAAATAAAAAGGGATATTGGATTTTAGAAGAAGACAAATTATATATAAAATCAGATATATTTTTAGATAGTGACGAGTTATTAAGAGAAGAAGCTAAAGCGGTTCAATTAAATAATTATTATAAATTTAAATAGATGCTATTTTTAGCATCTATTTAAATTTGCTTAACTTCAAGGGTAAACCACGGGTTATACCCGTGGTACAGGAAAGCTTATAGCGTTGAGCAACGGTTACAAAAATACCCACCCCAAACATGATATAATATCTAAAGTTTGACGGCTAAAAATATTAATTATGAGAGGAGTGGGGCGTATGAAAAGTCCATACACAGATAGTTTAGCACACACAACATGGGAATGCAAGTACCATATAGTGTTTGCACCAAAGTTCAGAAGAAAAGAAATATACGGAAAATTGAAACAAGAGATAGGAATGATATTGAGAGAATTATGTAGAAGAAAAGAAGTAGAGATAATAAATGCAGAGGCATGTCCAGATCATATACATATGTATGTAAGTATACCACCAAAATTATGCATATCATCGTTCATGGGATATTTAAAAGGAAAAAGTACATTGATAATATTTGAGAGACATGCGAATTTGAAATATAAATATGGAAATAGAGCATTTTGGTGTACAGGATATTATGTAAGTACGGAAGGAAATAACAAAACAGCAGTATACAGATATGTAGAAAATCAACTAAAAGAAGATATGATGTCAGATCAATTAACAATAAAAGAATATAAAGACCATTTTAAAGGGTAGTAAGTAATAAGAACGCAAGCGAAAGTGGCGTAAGCCGTCAAACTGATACCGCTTAAGCGGTGGCTTGTAACAAGGCCTTATAGGCCTAAATGAAAATCCACGGGTTTTACCCGTGGATTGTTATAAATTAAAATTATAAAAAAATGAATAAAAAATTTCCCTCGGAGAGCCAAAAAGGGTTTTAGGGATTTTTCCATAAACAGCAAAAAAGGTGTCAAGACACCTAGCTGGCGAATATTGGGCACCAAAAATGCCACACTATTCGGAGCAAAATAAATTTTGCTAATTATTAATGCTTCGTAAACTAGCATTAATAAATTTTTATAGCAAGGAAGTGATGAAAATGTGGAGAGATTCAGAACAAATTTTAGATAGTATTTTTTTATCATATAATAAAATTTTAAAAAGATTACAACTATTAGGAATAACAACTAAACATGGTAAAGAAGTAAAGCATATAGATTTAAGAAAAGCTGTAGATGTTATGCTAAAAAAACATCCAATATGTAGATGGAGAAGTGAAAAAGTAAAAAGTAGAAAATACTTTATTTTAGATGAAGGATATGTATGGTTGCTTAAAGTGTATTTTCAAAAAGAAAAATCATTAACCGATGCTGATATAGATTTTTTTGAAGATAGAATTAGGCAATATGAAGAATTATTAAAAATAGAACATAATGAAAATTGGTTGAATGAAGATATGAATATAAAACAACTATGTGAGTATTTTGATAGAAGAGATATTACTGTTAGAAAAGCAGTTAAAAAAATGTGTGATAATGGATTTGAGCAATATAAATTTTTAGTTGATGGCAAAGTTGTTATTTCTAGTAAAGGTGTTGAATGGATTTGTAAAAATGTTTTTAAACAAAAGTATTTGGAATTATTAGAAAAGAAGAAAATGGAATTGACGGAGAAGTATATAAAGGCAGGTTATATATATGATCATTTTTTTCATAGAAATTAATTGTAAATATTTAGAAGTACCTGTTGAGAAAAATGTCGTTTTGTGATAGAATACATCATGTAATAATGTAACTATTGGAGGAAAAGATGGAACAAGAAACAAAAAGTATTATAGATAGAATTTGGACAAACTTTTGGGAAGGTGGAGTAACAAACCCATTAACAGTAATTGAGCAAATAACATACCTTTTATTTATAAAAGGATTAGATGATATAGATATAGCACATGAAAAAAGTGATCATATGTTAGGAATAAAAACAAAAAGAATTTTTGATGAAAAACATCAGGAATGTAGATGGAGTATATTTAAAAACTATCCAGCTGAAAAAATGTATAGAATAGTTGGAGAAGATGTATTTCCATTTATAAAGTCATTAAGTAATAATAAAAATTCTGGATATGCAAAATATATGGATGATGCTATATTTATCATACCAACACCTATTATGTTACAAAGAGTTGTAACAGCAATAGACAAACTTAAAATGAAAGACAGAGACACAAAAGGTGATGTATATGAATACCTTCTTTCAAAATTATCTACAGCTGGTACAAATGGACAATTTAGAACACCAAGACATATTATTAAGATGATGGTAGAATTAATGAAACCTACTCCAGAGGACATAATTGTTGATCCAGCTGCTGGAAGTGCGGGATTTTTAGTAGAAGCAGGAGAATATTTAAGAAATAATCGAAATGATTTATTTTTAACAGAAAATTTAAAAGAGCATTTTAATAATACAATGTTTTATGGATTTGATATGGATAGGACAATGCTTAGAATTGGTGCTATGAATTTAATGCAACATGGTATTGAAAATCCAAATATATCATATAAAGATTCTTTATCAGAAGATAATGAAGATAATAGCAAATATACATTAGTACTTGCAAATCCACCTTTTAAAGGTTCTATTGATAGTGAGAGAACTTCAAAAGATTTATTAAATGTTACAAAAACAAAAAAGACAGAATTATTATTTTTAGCATTGTTCTTAAGAATATTAAGAACAGGGGGACGAGCTGCTTCAATAGTTCCAGATGGAGTGCTATTTGGAAGTTCAAATGCTCATAAAGCAATAAGAAAAGAAATTATTGAAAAGCATAAATTGGAAGCAATAATATCAATGCCAAGTGGCGTATTTAAACCTTATGCTGGAGTTTCAACTGCTATTATGATATTTACTAAAACAAGTGATGGTGGAACAGATAAAGTATGGTTTTATGATATGACAGCAGATGGATTTAGTTTAGATGATCAAAGACAAACTGTAAAAGAAAATGATATACCCGATATTATAAAAAGATTTGATAATAGGAATTCTAAAGAGGAACAGGAAAGAGCAAGAACAGAAAAATCTTTCTTTGTACCTAAAGAAGAGATTGTAGAAAATGATTACGACTTATCTATTAACAAATATAAAGAAATAGTAGTAGAAAAGAAAGAATATGAAGAACCAAAAGTTATTCTTAAAAGAGTAATTGATATGGAGAATGAACTTCAACAAAAACTAAGAGAGTTGGGGGACATCTTATGAGTGATATGGTAAAATTAAGAGATTATGTAAGTATAAAAACAGGAAAATTAGATGCAAATGCATCAAATATAAATGGACAATATCCTTTTTTTACTTGTTCAATCCAGCCATTAAGAATTGATAATTATTCTTATGATTGTGAATGTGTATTGGTAGCAGGAAATGGAGACTTAAATGTTAAATACTATAATGGAAAATTTGATGCATACCAAAGAACTTATATAATAGAATCAAATAATAAAAACGTAATAAATAATAAGTATTTATATTATTTAAT
>USFC01000052.1 GCA_900553865.1 uncultured Clostridium sp. | reverse complement strand
AAATATATTATTTGATGATATATATTCAGCAGAAAATGAGCTAATAGAAGATATATTCAATATTTTATTAGAAAACGAAACAATAACAAGAAGAGATTTATTAAACACATTAGCAGCACACAACAATTACATATTAGGGTATGAAAAAGAATATATAAGCGATTCAGTAGAAAAAGATATAGCTCAAATAGTAAAAACAATAAATTATTCATACAAAGTAAGCAAAATAAACTTTATATGGAAAAAGAAGTTAGACGAAAGCAAAAAAGCAGTATCTAGCCAATTAGAGGAAGTTTCAAAAGCAATAGGAAATCTTGCAAACGAATTTGACATGCAAAGTGATGAAAATAAAGAAGACGAATTTTCAAAACAAAAAGAAGAAATAGAAATACTTTTAAAAGAAAAAGGAATAGAAGCACAAGTTGCAAGCTATAAAAAAGAACAATCTGGAAAAATAGATGTAACTTTATACACACCTTCTTGTGAAAATGTGGAAAAACCTGCCTGCGATATAAAGAAAATGGCAAAAATTATTTCCAAAGTTTGTGAGCAAAATATGATTTTGCAAAAACAAGAATGTGGATTAAGAAAAAAAGTTTCAAACTGTATGTACAATTTTACTAGCCAAGACAAGCTAAAAGTAACAGTAGGAGTAGCAAAGGCTACAAAAGCTGATTCAGTAATGTCAGGAGATACGTGCATACAAACAAAATTGGAAGATGGCAAATATTTATTAGCACTTAGTGACGGAATGGGTTCTGGAAAAGAAGCAAGAAAGGCAAGCAAAACAGCTATAGGAATGTTAGAAAACTTACTTGCATCAGGCTTTGACAAAAACTCATCATTAAGAATGATAAATTCGACATTAAATGCAGTAGTTGCAGGAAAAACAGAAGAGGACATGTATGCCACATTAGACATAGCAATTTTAGACCTATATGCACAAAATTTAGAATTTATAAAAAATGCGGCCTGCCCTACATTTGTAAAAAATAGGAAAAACGTAGAAGTATTAAAATCAGTAAGCTTGCCAACAGGAATTTTAGATGATATAGATTTAATTGTATATGACAAAGACTTACAAAATGGAGATATTTTAGTAATGTGTAGTGACGGAATAATAGATTCTACACAAGAGTACACCAATAAAGAATTGTGGGTAAAATTCTTGTTAGAAGAAATAGAAACAGATGATGCTCAAAAAATAGCAGATATAATTTTACAAGAAGCAATAGACAATAATTATGGAAAACCAAAAGATGACATGACAGTTATTGTGGCAAAAGTAAATGAAAAATAATCCTTGTTATTTTACAACTAAATATGTTATAGTATAAAAAATAAACCTTAAAAGAAAAAGGGGAGTAATATGAGTAGAGGAAAAAGATATAGTAATGATGATAGAAAATTAAATTTAAAAAAAGTATTTGCAGTAGTTATAGCAATAGTAGTTATGATAATGTTTGTAATAGCTATGAAGCAAATACTTAAAGAAAAGCCAAAAACTAACGAAAAATCATTTGCCCTTGCATATTATGCAGTATATGAAAACGGTAAATGGGGAGTAATAGATACAAAAGGAAATACTATAATAAAACCAGAATACAGTGAAATGATAGTAATTCCAGATAATACAAAACCAGTATTCATCTACATGAAAGATGTAGACTACGAAAAAGGGACATATAGCTCAAAAGCAATAAATGAAAAAGGAAAAGAAATATTTACTTCTTACGATAAAGTAGAAGCAATATACAATCATGACGAAAGCAATAATATGTGGTATGAAGCAAATATATTAAAAGTTCAAAAAGACGGAAAATATGGCCTAATAAATTTAGAAGGTAAAGAAATATTATCATGTACACAAGATAATATAGAAGAAATGCCGGGAGTAAAATCAGTGTATATTACAACAGTAGATGGCAAAAAGGGAATAGTAGACAACATGGGAAAAGTAATAATAGAAAACAAATACACAGAAATTACAGCACTTACAAGCAAATATTCAAACGGCTTTATAGTAAAAAATGAACAAGGAAAATATGGGGTAATAAACAGTGACAAAACAGTAGCACTAGAAGAAAAATACGACCAAATAAGCAAAGTTTGTGGAAATAAAATGTATGTAGTAAAAGAAGGAAATGACTTAAAAATAGTAAGCACAGAGGGAAAAGAATATTTAAAAAATGGATTTGAAGAAGTAAAACAAATAAATACACAAGATGTAGTAATAAAAACAAACGGAAAATATGGAGTAGAAACAATAGATGGAGAAGAAAAAATTCCAGCACAATATGAAGACTTAACATATACATTTGGAGAATATTATATAGCTAAAAAAGATGGAAAATATGGAATAATAAATGATAAAAACGAAGAAAAATATCCATTTAATTATACATATATAAAATATTTAGAAGAAATAGGAATACTACAAGCAGAAAAACAAAATTCTGAATCAGAATTATTAGACAGCAATTTAAAAGTAAAAGCAAAAGGAATAATAGCACAAATAAATGACGAAAAAAATTATATAAAAATTAGAGAAAATGACGAATACAAATACTATAACTTTAAATTAGAACAAAAAGAAAGCAAAGAAATACTTGCAACAAACACATTATTTTTAAGCAAAAAAGATGGAAAATATGGATTTGTAAACGAAAAAGGAATAGTAGTAGTAGACTACCAATACGAAGATGCAACAGAGCAAAACAAATACGGCTATGCAGCAGTAAAAAAAGACGGAAAATGGGGCTGTATAGACTCAAAAGGAAAAGTAATAGAAGAATGTAAAAATAGCTTAGAAAATACCTTAGTAGTAGACTTTATAGCATCATGGCACTTAGCAACAGACATAAACGCAAACTACTATACAAAATGACGCTATTTAGGACGTTTCTTTTTGCAACTGTTTTTGGGGACGGAGCAAAAAACAGTTACATTAAATTACACTTAATAAAATCATATAAATTTTTAATAAGAGTATATATATTATTTGCAATACCGCGTAAGTCGACCAAACGAGCTATAGCGAGTGCGATTGGAGCGGCCAACGTACTAGTAATTTTATAAAAGAAAGGCCGCGACACCAAGGTATAAAAATAATATATATACTCTTGTATATATAAAAGGAAAAAATGGAATAAGTCACCAGACGTCCTTTGTTATTTTATGGAAGGAATAAAAAATGAAAATAAAATGTGGTACAGATATAATAGAGGTTAGCAGAATAAAAGAAAGCATAGAAAAGCTAGGCGATAAATTTTTAAATAAAATATATACCAAAAAAGAAATAGAATATTGCTTTAGTAAAAACAATATGAAATATCAACATTTTGCGGCTAGATTTGCCGCTAAAGAGGCAATATTTAAAGCAATTTCAAGCCTTCTAAAAAACAAATATGAAATAACATGGAAAGATGTAGAAGTACTAAATGACGAAAATGGCAGGCCATATGTGCATTTTTTAAACAACAATTATAATATAGAACAAATAGATATCAGCATTTCACACCTAAAAGAATATGCAATTGCTACCTGCATAGTAGAAATATAAAAATTTTATGGAGGAATATAATAAACATGGAGTTTTTTGATTCACATTCGCATTACAATGATGAAAAATTTGATGAAGATAGAAAAGAAATAATAGAAAAAACATATGCAGAAGGAATAACTAAATGGGTGTGTGCAGGCTATAGCATAAGTTCATCTGAATTTGCTGTAAAACTTGCAAATGAATATGAATTTATATATTCAATTTGTGGAATTTCGCCAAATGATGTGCCTGAAAAGTTAGAAAACATAGAAGAAAGCATAAAGCAAATAGAAGAGCTTGTAAAAAAAGATAAGAATAAAAAAATAGTAGCTATAGGTGAAATTGGGCTAGACTACTATTGGAATAAGGAAAATAAAGAAGTACAAAAAGAAGTATTTGAAAAACAAATAGAACTTGCTAATAAATATAAGCTTCCAATTGTAATTCA
Source organism: uncultured Clostridium sp. (assembly GCA_900553865.1). Classification (GTDB taxonomy): domain Bacteria; phylum Bacillota; class Clostridia; order TANB77; family CAG-508; genus UMGS1663. The sequence continues at coordinate 7,004 of USFC01000052.1, read as the reverse complement.
TACAAGAGAAGCTGTAATGGATACAATAGAAATGCTAAAAAAGCATGAAGCAATTGAAAAAGGAGTATTTCATTGTTGCCCATTAAATCAAGAACTAGTAAAAGAAGCTTTAAAATTAGGATTTTACATATCTTTTGCAGGACCAATAACCTTTAAAAATTCAAAAAACGCAAAAGATGTGGTCAATATGGTTCCACTAAATAAAATTTTAATAGAAACGGACAGTCCATATTTAGCTCCAGAACCTAAAAGAGGAACCAGAAATGATTCAAGAAATGTAAAGTTAGTTGCACAAAAAATAGCAGAATTTAAAAATATTTCTTTAGAAGAAGTGGCAAAAGCCACATATGAGAACGCTTTAAGAATTTTCAAAATTTAAAAATTATTCATTTTTTTCGTACAAGCCACATATAATATATATTAGAAGGCACAAGCAATATGTAAAGCTTGCAAAAGTCAAGCGACTGTAAGAGAAAATAAAGAAGGATAAATTTGACACTAAAGCAAAAAAATGTTATAATTATACCGCAGAGTTGCAAAGGAGGAAAAAATTTTTATGAATAAAAACGAAAACGCTTCAGTATCGTTAGTAAAAATAATGGCAATTAGCATAATATTTATTTTTATAACTGGAATAGGAGTTATGGCATCAAGCTCAAGAATATCAAGTGTAAAAATTATACTTTCAAGTGGCTATGAAATGACAGTTTTAACAGCTAAAACAAAGGTGGCAGACATATTAAACGAAAATCATATTTCTTTAGAAGAGGATGAAGTGGCAGTGCCAGGTCTTGAAGAAGAAATTTCAGAAAATAAAACTATAAGAATTGTAAATGAAACAGATGCAATATTAGAAAAGGCAGAAGAAGAAAAAGTAATTTCATCAGAAGAAATATTAAGTTCATATGGAACTATAGTAGAAAAGCTAGTTACAGAGCAAGAAGTTATTCCATTTGAAACAATTACAAAAGAAGCAACAGGAGAAGGAACAAAACAAAATAAAGTAATTCAAAAAGGAAAAAATGGACTAAAAGAAGTAACTTACAAAGTAAAATACCAAAATGATGAAGAAATAGAAAGAACAGAAATCTCTAGTACAATTATAAGTGAACCTGTAAATAAAATAGTAGAAGTAAGAACAGTGCAAGTTACCTCAAGAAGCTCATCAGAAAGGATTGCAACTACAAACCCAGCAACAACAGCCTCAACAACACTTGCAAAAAAAGTTGAAGGAATAACACCAACAGTAAGAACTTTTAATACATCAGCATATTGTTCTTGCGCAAAATGTTGCGGAAAAACTAACGGAATAACAGCATCTGGGGCAAAAGCATCAGCGTGGTATACAGTAGCAGCAGGAAAAGGCTATAAATTAGGAACAGTTATATACATACCAGCTTTAAAAGATAAACCAAATGGAGGATGGTTTGTGGTACAAGATAGAGGTGGAGCAATATCAAATAGCAAATTAGATATTTATATGGGCTCACATAGCAGTGCACTTCAATATGGAAGAAGAAGCGTAGAAGCATATATATATGAATTTTAAGAAAAAATGACGCTATTTAGGAAGTTTCCTTTGGCGTCATTTTTGGTTAAAGCAGATTGAAGAAAGGAACATAAAAAATGAAATTAATATCATGGAATGTAAATGGATTAAGAGCAGCAATAAATAAAGGATTTATGGATTTTTTTAAGCAGATAGATGCAGATATATTTTGCCTTCAAGAAACAAAAATGCAAGAAGGACAAGCAGAGCTAATACTTGAAGGCTATTACCAATACTGGAATAGTGCTATAAAAAAAGGATATTCAGGAACAGCTATATTTACAAAAATAAAACCAATTTCAGTAAGTTATGGCATAGGAATTGAAAAGCACGACCAAGAAGGAAGAATAATAACTTTAGAATTTGAAGAATTTTATATGGTTAATTGCTATACTCCAAACTCAAAAAGAGAATTGGAAAGATTAGAATACAGAATAGAGTGGGAAGACGAAATAAGAAAATATTTGCTTGCATTAAATAACAAAAAGCCAGTTATTTATTGTGGAGATTTAAATGTTGCCCATGAAGAAATAGACTTAAAAAATCCAAAAACAAATCACCATAACGCAGGTTTTACAGACGAAGAAAGAAGCAAAATGACAGAATTACTAAATTTAGGCTTTACAGATACTTTTAGATATTTATATCCTGAAAAAGAAAATGCATATACATGGTGGTCATATATGATGAAAGCACGTGAGAAAAACGTAGGGTGGAGAATAGACTACTTTATAGTTTCAAATTCAATAAAAGAAAAAATAAAGGAAGCAAAAATTCACTCAGAAATAATGGGAAGTGACCATTGCCCAGTAGAACTTGAAATAGATGTAGAAAGCAAAAATTAATAAAAAGGAAGGAAGAAAAAATGGAAAAGAAAACACGAATATGGACAAAATGGCTATACTGGTTCACATTTGCAATAGCAGTAATTGTAGTATATAAAACAGTAGATAATATCGGACAAATTGCAGAATGGTTTAAAAATCTGTTAGGAATTTTAGCCCCATTTGCAGTAGGAGTATTAATTGCATATATCTTATATATTCCTTGTGCAAAAATAGAAGAAATGTATAGAAAAGTAAAGAAAGTAAAAGCAATTAGCAAAAAAGCAAGACCACTTAGCATTTTTACAGTATATTTAATTGTATTTATAATATTAGTCATATTAATAAATTTCATAGTGCCACCAATTATACAAAGCATTATAGATTTAACAAATAACATACAATCTTATTATACAGAAGCAGTGGCAAAAATAAATGAGCTACCAGAAGATTCATTCTGGAAAACAGAAGTAATAACAAGAGTGATTGCAGAAGTCCAAAACATTGATTTAAAACAAATAATTAATGTAGAACAATTAGCAGGATATGCACAAGGAGCAATAAGCTTTGCAGGAAAAATATTTGACATATTTGTAACAGTAGTAGTATCAATATACATTTTAAATAGTAGAAGAGAAATATTAAACTTTTTCAAAAGACTAGCAGGAGCAATTTTTAAAGAAAAAACCTACAAAAATATAAATAAATATTTCCACCAAACCAACGAGATATTTTTCCATTTCTTATCAAGCCAATTTATAGATGCAATTGTAGTTGGAATATTAACATCAATAGCAATGAGCATACTTGGCGTAAAATATGCAGTATTACTTGGCTTTATGATAGGACTATTTAACTTAATTCCATACATAGGAGCAATAATAGCAGTAGTAATAGCAGGAATAATTACCCTACTAACAGGCGGAGTATCACAAGCCATATGGATGCTAGTAATAGTTACAATATTACAGCAAATAGACGCAAACATTATAAATCCAAAAATAGTAGGAAATTCATTACAAATAAGCCCATTATTAGTTATACTTGCAGTAACAGTAGGAGGAGCATATTTCGGAATAATAGGAATGTTCCTAGCAGTACCAATAATAGCAGTTATAAAAGTAATAATAGAAGACTTCATAAATTACAGGGACGGAAAAATAAGCTGATGTCCCTTTGGGGACGTTCCATTTTGCGTCATTTATTATATAATGAGATACAATAATAAGAAAATGAACTGCGCTAAAGCAAAAAAGTGCAATAAAAAAGACTTTTTCTAAACTTTACATTTTAAAGTAGAGTTTAAGAAAAGTCCTTTTTTTTTGCACTTTAAACTAAGCTTTTCTCTTTTTAATAATAACTGAAACAGCTATAATTACAAGTAAAACAGCAATAATTGCAATTACGCCTGCCCAGCCAAGAATTGCTACAATTTTGCTACCTAAAGACATTATAATTCCTGCAAGTAAAACACCAAGAGTTACAGCAGCAATGCTAGTTTTAAAATCAATGTTTAAAAAAGAAGCAGCAAGTGTGCCTGTCCAAGCACCAGTGCCAGGTAAAGGAATACCGACGAATATTAATAAAGCCCAAAATATTCCATTGTTTCCAGCAGATTTTTTCAATTTTTCTCCACCTTTTTCACCTTTTTCTAAACACCAAGTAAAAAATTTTCCAATAATTTTTTTATCTTTTCCCCATTCAAGAACTTTTCTTGCAAACAAGTAAATAATTGGAACAGGAAGCATATTTCCTATAATTGCAATGGGGTAATATAAAAATATATTTAAACCTAAGCTTTCAGCAATTGGAATAGCACCTCTTAGCTCTACAATAGGTACCATACTTACAAAAAATACTATTAAATATTTTAAAACGATTGGTAAAGTTGCCATAAAAAAACTCCTTTTCATTAATAATTTAGTCCAAAACATTGTACTATAAGAAAAATAAAAAGTCAATCACTCTGTGCAGAACTAAAACGGGTTGAACTAAATAGTTCCAAATAGTTTATATGGAAGCAAAAACCCTTGACAAAAACAGTTCCACATAGACATTTTGAGGAAAAAAATTGAAGCGAAAAAGATTGACAAAATATGATAAAAAATTATATTATAAATGCATGAAATAAACGCATATAATATTATGACATGAATAGAAATAAAAAATGAAATAGGAGGTGAACTAATGAAAAAAGTAAGGAATGCAGTAATTATATTATTATCATTTATAATAATTGGAATACATACAGTAAGTTTGGCAGATGTTGGAAGTTTTGATAGATATGATAGTGGAAGTTCATCAGATTGGGGCTCAAGTTCCTCTGACTGGGGTTCAAGCTCTTCAAGTTGGGATTGGGATGACGATGACGATTATGATTATGGTTCAAGTTCAGGTTCTGGTTCTTTTGGAGTAGGGTTTGGAACAATAATTTTTATAATAGTTGTAGCAATAATAATAAGTGCAAATTCTAAAAACAAAAAAGGACCAAGAAATTACAATGTTGGAGCAATACCAACACGCCCAATGCCAGTAGTAGACCCAAGCAAATCACATATATATACAGAAAAAATTAAAGAAATAGATCCAAACTTCTCAGAAGAAAAAATGATTTCATTTGCAAAAGATTTATTTGTAAAATTACAAAATGCATGGACTGCAAGAGATTGGGAGCCAATGAGACCATTTGAAACAGAAAGCCTATTTGAGCAACACAAAGCACAAGTTCAAGGTTATATAGATACAAACCGCATTAATGTAATGGATAGAATAGCAGTAAACTACGCATATCTTTATAACTTTAGACAAGAAGGAGATAGAGATATACTAGAAATTGCATTAAAATCTACAATGAAGGACTATATAATAGATGCAACAACTAACCAACTTTTAGAAGGAAGTAAAACACAAGACAGAACAACAGTATATAAATTAACTTTTGAAAGAAAAACAGGAGTGCTAACACCAGAAGGAACAGCTCAAATAAAAACAACAAATTGCCCAAACTGTGGAGCACCAACAGAAATTACATCTGCAGGAAAGTGCGAATACTGCGGAAGTGTTATAACAACAGGAGCAAATACGTGGGTATTATCTGGATTAGAACCATTAAGGTAAATGTCAAAAGGAACGTTGTATTAAATAAAGTATAAAGTTCCTTTTGAAGCAGATTTTAAAAAAATGACGCAAAAGGGACACTTGACGCAAAAAGAAACGTCCTAAATAGCGTCAATAAGGAGGAAAAATTATGGGATTAATTAAAGCAGCAGTAAACGCTGTAGGAAGTACATTACATGACCAATGGAAAGAAGCAATTCGTTGCGAAAACATGACAAATGATGTACTAATGGTAAAGAAAACAACACCTACAGGAGTTATTACTAACAAAAGTACAATTATAGTGGCACCTGGCCAATGTGCTATTATATACGATAATGGTAGAGTTATAGATGCAACAGCAGAAGAAGGATTTTACACATTTGATAGTTCGTCATCTCCTTCATTCTTTGCAGGACAATTTGGAGCAGTATTTAAAGAAATGTGGCAAAGATTTACTTTTAATGGAGCAACTTCAAAACAGCAGGCAGTATTTTTCTTTAATATAAAGGAAATTACAGACAACAAATTTGGAACAGCTGCACCAATACCTTTCCAAGATTGGTCACACCCAATTCCAAACCAAATGACAAATACTTTAACTCCATTAAGAGTTCAAATTAAATGTTTTGGAAAATTTACATTTACAATTATTGACCCAGCATTATTTATGCAAAAATTAGCTGGAACAGCTGACATATACAAAAAAGACCAAGTTGTAGAACAATTAAGAAGTGAAATAATGGCGGTCTTCCAAAATGTAACAAATGAATTAGGAACTTCAAAATATAAAGTGCCAGTACTTGAAATGCCAAGCCAAACAGATGAAATTAGACAAATGATGGACGAAAAGGTATTTGACGAAAAAATTCGTGAAAGAGGAATTAAAATAGAAAGTTTTGCTGTAGAATCAGTTACTTTAGATGACGAATCTAAAAAGAAAATAGATGACTATGAATTAAGCTCAAATGCATATATGCAACAAGGAAAAATGGTTAGTGCATATTCAGAAGCTGTTAAAAGTGCAGCTGAAAATAGCGCAGGAGCAATGAATGGATTTATGGGAATAGGAATGATGAACATGAATACTGGAAATGTAGTTGGAGGAGCAGTTTCTGGACCATGGAACAATACCGAAAATAGCAAAATGGATTTAAGCAAGCAAGAAGAAGTAACAGAAAAAGCAGAAACAAAAACTACTGAAGAACCAGAAGTTGTAGAAGGTGCAAAAGAGGAAGCTTCTAATAAATGGAACTGCGAATGTGGAATAAAAAATGAAGGAAATTTTTGTGTAAATTGTGGTTCACCAAGGCCACGCATATGCAAAAAATGCAATAGCAAATTAGGAAAAAATGCAAAATTCTGCAGCAACTGTGGAGAAAAAGTAGAATAAATATAAAAATAAAAAATCCGTTATAGCGGATTTTTTTAAAATATTGAAAGATGTAAAAGCCTTTCTTTTTTGAAAAAATGGAAAAAATTATGTAAAGGACAAAAGTGACCCGTCCCCAAATGTCCTTGTCGGAAAAAGTAGA
>USFC01000051.1 GCA_900553865.1 uncultured Clostridium sp. | reverse complement strand
GCTTGGGACACAGCAATAGTATATATACAAAACTTTTCAGGAGCAACAGAATATTCTAGACAATTAAGTTCAAATACAGGTTCACCAACAAATACTGGAACAAACGGTGATGAAAAATGCAAAATAAATGACATGTCATCAAATATGATGGAATGGACAACCGAATATAGTAACAATGTTAATGAAGAAGAAAATTTAGCCTTCCCATGTACATATGTTGGTGGAAGTATGTGGACAGCAGATTATTATACTTGTAGACGTAATAATATTAATACAGAATTTGTAGATCATGGAATTTCTTTTAGAACAATATTATATATATAAATATAAAAAATAAGTGCTTGACAGCAAAATAAAAAAATGTTATTATAAAGGGGTCTTATATAAGGCCCCTTGGTCAAGCGGTTAAGACGCAGCCCTCTCAAGGCTGAATCATGGGTTCGATTCCCGTAGGGGTCACCAAACGAAGAATGGCTAGAACATAAAATTCTAGTCTTTTTATATGCAAAAAATATTGAAAAAAATAAACCTTTATGTTATAACTAATTATAGTGAGATTTATAAGGAGGTCATCATATGGCAAAAAAACAAAGAGATGCAGGAAAAATAATTACAAAAATAATGGCAGCATTTTTAGCAATATTAATGGTACTAGGAATAGGCGGAACATTATTATATTATTTAATAGCAATGTAAGAAAAAATAGAAAGAAGAAAAAATATGAAAGATAGTTTTTTTAGTGGGATAGATTCACTATGGCAAATAAACATAGTAGAATATATAAAACAATTGCAAGAAAATCCATTTAGACTAATTTCTCTTGCAATAGATTTAACGATAGTTATATTTTTAATATATAAGCTAATAAAAGCAACAAAAAAATCAAGGGTGTGGCAACTAATAAAAGGAATTGCTTTATTAATCGTTGTAACATTAGTAAGTGGGTGGATACATTTAGATATTTTACACTATATATTAACTTCAATAATGACATATGGTGTAATTGCAATGATAGTTATATTCCAGCCAGAATTGCGAAGAGGACTAGAGCAATTAGGAACAAATAAATTTACCAAATTTTTTGGAATAGATAAAGACATAGTAACGAAAACAAAAGAAGATATATATAAAATAGTAATAGCGGTAGAAGAGCTAGCATCACATAAAATAGGTGGACTAATTGTTATAGAAAGAGATATAAAAATAGGAGATATAGCAGAAACAGGAATAGAAATAAACAGTGAAATTTCACCGCAATTGTTAGTAAATATATTTGTGCCAAATACTCCACTTCATGATGGAGCAACAATAATAAGCAATAACAAAATAGAGGCAGCAGCTTGCATTTTACCACTTGCAAATGATAAAGAAATAGCAAAAGCTCTTGGAACAAGGCACAGAGCAGCTATAGGAATTTCAAAAGAAACAGACAGTATAGCAATTGTTGTCTCAGAAGAAACTGGAAAAGTTTCTGTTGCAAAAGATGGAACACTTATTGCAGATGTAAATGAAGAAACATTAAAAAAGATTTTAATAAAAAATATAATTACAAATAGATTAGTAGACGAAAAGAGAATAAAAAATGAAAGATTGAATAAGCTTAAAGCGAGATTTAAGGCTAAAACAAAATAGAAGTTGGTCCTTGGAAGTTAGAAAAATATAAAATTCCAACCTCCGACTTCTAATATTTATAAGAGGTAAAAATGAAAAATATATTATTGACAATAGAATATGACGGAAAAGATTTTAATGGATGGCAAAAACAGCCTAACAAACTAAATATACAAGGAGAAATAGAAAGAGCAATAGAAGAAATAACAGGAGAAAAAGTAGATTTAATAGCTTCAGGAAGAACAGATGCCGGAGTACATGCCTTAGCACAAATGGCTAATTTTAAGACAAATAGTAAACTTCCAGTAGAAAAATACCCAATAGCATTAAATACAAAATTAAAAAAATCTATAAGAATACAAAAAGCAGAAGAGGTAGAAGAAAATTTTCATTCAAGATACCATTGCAAACAGAAAACATATAGATATATTATAAACAATAGTGGACAAGGTTCTAGCATATACAGAAATTTAGAATATTTTATCCCAAACAAATTAGACGTAGAAAAAATGCAAGAAGCAGTAAAATATTTTGAAGGAGAACATGATTTTAAGGCTTTTAAAGCAAGCGGAACAAGCAGCAAAAGTAGTGTAAGAACAATATATAAAGCAAAAGTAGAAAAACAAGGAGAAAGAATAATAATAGAGCTTACAGGAAATGGATTTTTATATAATATGGTAAGAATAATTGCAGGAACTTTGGTAGAAGTAGGATTAGGAAAAATAAAGCCAGAAGAAATTTCAGAAATTATAGAAAAAAAAGAAAGAGCAAACGCAGGAAAAACACTGCCACCACAAGGTTTATATTTAGTTAAAGTGGAATATAAATAGAACAAAAAAAGTAATGAATTCATATAATATACAAAAAGAAAAATACAGAGAAAGATAGGAGAGAAAATATATGAATACATTACTTTTATTTTTTGCTTTACCAGTAGCTACAATTCTACTAGCTATTGTAGTTGAAAAAATACTAAGAAATCCATTTTTAACAGCCATCACATTTTTCGCAATATACTTAATAGTAGCATTTGCAGCCTTTGATGCAACTTTCTTAATATATGCAATAGCATACACAATACTTGCTTTTATAACTGCAATACTTGCGGAATTTTTCTTTCAAAGATGTAGAGAACAAAACAATAGCTGTTGTAAATGGCTTTGCAGGTGCAATCAATCTAACAACAACAATACAGCAACTTTAAGCGACCAAGACGTAACAAGAATTGCAAATAGACTAGCAGAATTACAAAACCAAAATAACAATAATGGTTGTAACTGTAATTGTACTAGAAACAATAACACATTAGATGTAGCAACGGTAAATGTAACCAACAATACAACAGGTGGAAGAACCAGTTGGTGCTGCTACAGAAAATGACACTATTTAGGACATTTCTTTTTGCATCAGGCTCCATTAGGGACGTTTCCGTTTGGTTAATCTGTCCCTTTTGATACATTCAACAATATTCATCATCAATAAGAGTATATATATTATTTGCAATACCGCGTAAGTCGACCAAACGAGCGGTTACGCGAGTGCGATTGGAGAGGCCAACAGACTAGTAATTTTGTAAAAGGCTGGCCGCGACACCAAGGTATAAAAATAATATATATACTCTTATTTATAGTGTGAGGCTGTTTTTATTAAGCACAATTTATTGTACCTGTTTTTTTTGCTCCGTCACCCAAAAAACAGGTTTGTTACAAAAATATTACAATGGTATTATTTTTATATGACAGTTAAAATTGGTTATTGTTTTTATATGAAAAATGTTGTACAATAGTATATGTAATAATATTTTGTCAAATTATAAGGAGGAACATACATATGGCAATGAATCCGATGCAAAGAAAAGCAAATAATTATTTATTAATAGGAATTTTTGGAACATTATTGGTAACAGGAGCAATAATAGTGTTCTTATTTATGCAATTAAATACACTAAAACAAGATGCGAAAAAACAACAAACTAATAGTAAAAAAGTTTATGTTGTTTCAAAAGACATAAAATCAGGAGAAACAGTTTCTTATGATAAATTAGAACAAAAGCAAATTTCAAATGCTGCTATTCCAACAAATGCATTATCTGTTGATTTGACAGACAAAACAATAGCAAAAATAGATTTAAAAGTTGGAACAGTTATTACAGATAACATGGTTCAAGAATCTGATGACAAAACTACAGCTGACATAAGAAAACAAGAGTACAATACAGTTATATTACCAACACAAATACAAAGTGGAGATTATATTGATGTTCGTTTAAGACTTTCAAACGGAGTAGACTATATAGTAGTTTCAAAGAAAAAGGTTGAAATTCCAGAAATAAATGGAGTTGAGTCAGCAAATACGATAAATATCAATTTAAATGAAACAGAAATAATGGTAATGTCAAATGCAATAATAGAAGCATTTATAGATAAAGGTTCTTATTTATATGCTACAACATATGTTGAACCAGGAATGCAAGGAGCAGTAATTCCAACATATGTACCAAGTGGAACCGTACAAAGTGCTTTAAATGCAAATCCAAATATTGAGCAAGAAGCTAAAAATGGTTTATTTGCAAGATATAATCAAAATGCAAACACAAGAACAAATGTAATAGATGCAACTTTATCACAATATGTACAAGATAAAGTAGATAACATAGAAGCAGGGGTTCAAGAACAAATAAATAAAGCAAAAGAGGAAAGACAATCTTATTTAGATAGTCTAGGAGGATATTAAAATATAGACATAAAAATATTGGAGGAAAACAATGAAAAAAATAGGATTCATTGGAGCTTATGATAAAACAGATTTTATACTATATGTTGCTAAAATTTTAGTAGAGTTAGGGAAAAAAGTAATTTTAATAGATGGAACTTTAACACAAAAAGCAAGATATATAGTACCAGTAATAAAACCTTCAAAATCATATATAACAGAATTTGAAGGAATAGATATAGCAGTTGGCTTTGATAACATTGAAAATATAAAAGAATATTTAGGAGTGCCAAAATTAGCAACATTAAGTTATGATATAGCTCTAATAGATGTAGATACACCGGATAAAGTTGAAAGTTTTGAATTAGAAACTTTTGAACAAATATATTTTGTTACATCTTTCGACATGTACTCTATTAAAAGAGGACTAGAATCAATTAGCGGACTTCAAAACAAAATAAATGTAACAAAAGTAGTATTTGCAAAAGAAATATTAAAAGAAGAAGATGATTATTTAAATTTCTTAACTGCAGGAAGCAAAATAGTATGGAACGAAGAAATAATATATTTACCTTTTGAAGTTGGAGATGCAACCGTTATATATAACAATCAAAGAGTTTCAAAAATAAAATTTAAAAAGTTAAGTAATCAATATAAAGAAGGATTAATGTATATATCTTCAAAAATACTAGAAGATGTAGACGGAAGATTAATTAGAAATACATTTAGAAAGATAGAAAAAGGAGTATAAGATGGCAATTATTGCATTTTGGAGTGATGAAGAAAAAGAAACAGGACAAACTATGTCAATGGTAGCATTATCTACGTATATGGCAATAGAACATAACTATAAAATATTAAACGTAAGTACTAGTTTTAAAGATAATACTTTAGAAAGTAGTTATTGGGATTTACAAAAAATAGAGCAATTAGTAAAAACAATTTCTAAAAACACTAATGCAGTTGGACTAGAGTCAGGTGTTGAAGGATTAATAAAAATTATAAATAGCAATAAAACTTCTACGAATATTGTTTCTAATTATACAAAAGTTGTTTTTAAAGATAGATTAGATGTGCTATGTGCTGCAAAAACACAAAACTATGAAGAATATAGAGAAATTGCGCAATTATATCCAAATATATTACAAGTAGCAAATAGAAGTTATGATTTAGTATTTGTGGATATTTCAAAAAGAATGCCAAAAGAGCAAGTAGATAAAATATTAGAAATAGCAAATGTGGTAATAGTAAATATGACCCAAAGATTAAAAACAATAGATGATTTCATAAATTTGAGAGAAGAAAATGAGTTCTTTAAAGGAAAAAATATATTAGTGAATATAGGAAGATACGACAAGTTTTCAAAATATAACGTAAAAAACATTACACGTTATATGAAAGAAAAAAAGGATGTACATGCTATTCCATATAATACATTATTTTTTGAAAGTTGTTCAGAAGGAAAAGTTGCAGAATTTTTCTTAAAGCTAAGAAGAGTAGAACAAGAAGATAGAAATGCAGTTTTCATAGAAGAAACCTCAAGACTAGCAAAAGATTTAATTTATAAATTACAAGAATTGCAATTAAAAATATAATTAATAATACAGAGGAAGGAGCCTAGAAAAATAGCTATGAACTTCATAAATATTATATTAATCTTATTAATTTTACTAGTAGCACTTTTCTTAATTATACGTAAACTAAAGAAAAGACAAGACGAAAAAGTAGAAGAGCAAGTTCAAGTAGATGATAAAACGTATACATTAGAAAAGATGACAGAATTTGTAAAAAAGAGATTAGATGAAATAACAAAAATAAATTTATATGATATTGGGCTTTCAGAAGAAGAGTTAAAAAGAAGAAAGAACAAAAAATATGAATTGAAAAAGGCTTTAAAAGGCTGTACATATGGAGATGTAAATGACAAAAAATATGTAAAAGAGTTAATTTATGATATTTTGCTAAAAGAATATGGAGTATCAGAAATAAATATATCAACAGCAATACCTTTTGACATACCATCACTTTTAACAGCTCAAGATAAATTTGAAATTTTGCTTTACATGTATAAACAAGACTTTGGCTATGAAGCACTAGGCGAAATAATAAAAAAATACGATTTAGCAAGACTAAAATATGTAGCAGGGGAAACGAAACCTTCATATGTAATAACTGAAGATGAAATAAATGAAATTTTTGAAAAAGAAAATTTTGTCCTTGCTTTTCAAGATAAGTTAAATGTAGTAGTACAAAGAATATATCAACATTATAAAGGATATTCAAGTATAGATGAAGTTCGTGATATGAATATAGATGGTATTTCAGGTGGTGTATCTGGACTTCCAGAAAGCTTTTTAAGCCAAGTAGCACAAACAGATGGAGATTACCTAGACCAAATAGTTGACCACAAAGTTCCACGTGCTTGTGATAGTATTTGGATAATGTTCCAAGGTAAATCAATAAGATTAGCATTTTTATCTTTTGGAACAGAGGCAGAACTAAAAAGGGTTTGCCAAAATATTTATAAATACAATAACCCAGGACAATTATCAGATACCAATGGTTATAAAATTAACGAAATGAAAGATGGCTCTCGTGTAGTTGTAGTAAGACCAAGTATGTCAGAAACATGGGCATTTTTTGTAAGAAAATTTGACGTAAAACGTGCTACACTAGAGCAAATAGTACGCTTCCCAGGAAAGGAAGAAGCAATAGACCTTTTAAAATATTTAGTAAAAGGTGCAAGAATTATATCGCTTACTGGTGAGCAAGGTTGTGGTAAAACAACAATGCTTATGGCAATGATAGAAAATATATACGAAACTATGAACCTTCGTATTACAGAAACTGCCTTCGAGCTTCACTTAAGAAAAATATATCCAACAAGAAATATTTTATCAATGCGTGAAACAGAAACTGTATCTGGACAAGAGTGTTTGGACGTTCAAAAGAAAACTGATGGTTCTGTTAATATCATCGGTGAGGTTGCAACAGACCCCGTAGCATCTTGGATGATTCAATCTGCACAGGTTGCATCTAAGTTTACATTATTTACTCACCATGCTAAAACATTCCCAGACTTAGTAACAGCATTACGTAACTCAATGCTAAGAGCTGGAGTTTTCAAAGATGAAAGAACAGCAGAAGAACAAGTAGTTTCAGTACTAAACTTTGACATCCACTTAGTAAAAGACTTTAGAGGTAGAAGATACATAGAACGTGTTACAGAATGTATACCAGTAGAAGAAAAAAATGAATATACCTTTGACCATAGAAAAGAAAAGACCTTAGAGGGAAAATTCGACAAATTTATGGACAATGCAACATATTATTTTAGCAAAAGTACAAATAGAGAATTATATAAATACCAAAACATATTAGAGTATCATGACGGAACATATGTATTAACAAATAAAATATCAGACAACAATATCCGTGAAATGTTAAACAACATGGATGATACAGATGCAGAAGAATTTATAAAATTCGTAGAAAAAAACTGGGGAACAAAAGTAAAAAGATACGCAGAAGATGAAGAAAAAGAAGAAAAAGTAGAACCTAAAAAAAGAGGAAGAAAGGTTACACAAAAATAATAAAGATACCCAGCACAGGACATAGATTATTCCTAAAGAAGTGACCATAGGAAATCTGTGTCTTCGTCAGAAACTAGAATAAAATAGAGGAGGTGCTATAAGTAAAAATGAATAATAACACAATAATGTACCTAATGATAGGAGCAGGAGCATTATTTGCAATTATTGTAATAGCATTTATTATACTAAGAAGAAATAACAAAGAAGAAAAGTATATAAGACAATTGCAACAAGGAACAAAAACTTCAGCATTTTCAAAAGACGTTATATATCAAAAATTATACATATTTTACTTAAAAACACCTTTTATAAAAAGATATTTAATGAAACTAAGAAGAAGGCTAGAAATAATAAACATAGATGATGAATATTTAACCAGAATGCAGACTGCAAGAATATTAACTAGAACTTTCTTAGTAATAATACCTTTGACAATAGCAATAGTAGTACTAACAAAAAACAATACATTATTAATGTGTATATTATTAATATTTGAAATATTCTTATTAGACACATTTATAGATGGAAGAGTAGACAAAATAGATAACAATTTATTAAAGCAACAAATAAATTTCTTTTCAGAAATTAGACATGCATACCATGAATTTAACATGGTAGAAGAAGCAATATACCAAACTGCACAAGATGATGAAAATCCAGAAATGGCAAGACAAGCAGAAAAAATATATGAAGTTTTAATTTCGGATGACCCAGAAGGAGAGCTAGAGAAATATTATGATGTGGCACCAAATGCATATTTAAAAGAATTTGCAGGAGTATCATATTTAACAAAAGAATTTGGTGATAGAAAAGTAGATGGAGCATCTTTATACTTAAAAAACTTAAACAATATTACACAAGAAATGCAACTTGAAATATTAAAAAGGGATAAATTAGACTATGTATTTCAAAGCTTGTCTGTAATAGCAATAGTGCCAATGCTTTGCTTAGAGCCAATAAAAAATTGGGCAATATCACAATTCAGTTTCGTAGAAAGTTTTTATAATGGAAAAAACGGAATGTTTGTACAAATATTAATATTAATAGCTACATTTGTATGTTATATACTTACACGAAAACTAAAAGATAATGGTTCTACAAAAATGAACACAAAAAATACAGAAAATCCATGGCAAGAAAAATTATATAGAATAAAACCTATAAAAAGTTTAGTTGATTTATTTGTACCAAAAGAAGGAACAAAAGAGTCAAGAAAAATAAAAACAATAATGAAAGAAGCAGCTTCAAAAGACAAAATTCAGTGGTTATATATAAATAGAATATTGCTATGTATTGTTGCTTTTGTAGTATCAGTAGTATTCTTTTGGCAGCTACACAGAATAACGATAAATAATGTATATACAGATCCAACAACAACCTTTGACATAATTGGAGAAATGAGTTCAAAAGACAAAAAGAAAGCAGAAGAACTTACTCTTTCAGACAACGAGTATATAAAATACTTTAAGGGAAAACAAAATTTAGTACAAGATGATATAGAAAAAGCAATGAAAAAAGGAAATGTAAATAAAGATTACATAGATAAAAAAGATGAAGAAATAACTACAGCAGCTTCAAGAATAATGAAAAAAATAAAAACAGTAAACACAGAATATTTGAGCTGGCTAGAAGTTCTAGGAGGAATTATAGTGGCAATGGTTGCATATATGGCTCCATTATGGTTATTGAAATTCCAGAAGAGAATGAGGCAAATGGAAATGGAAGACGAAGTAATGCAGTTCCAAACAATAATTTTAATGCTTATGAGAATAGAAAGAGTAAATGTCGAAATTATACTTGAATGGCTAGAAAGGTACTCAAATATATTTAAAGATCCAATAAGCAAATGTGTTAATGACTATGAAAGTGGTCCATGGGAAGCTTTAGAGGCTATGAAAGATGAAGTAACATATCAGGAATTTATAAGAATTATTGAAAGTTTACAAGCAGCAGTAGAAAAAATACCAATAAAAGATGCCTTTGATGAACTAGATACAGAAAGAGATTATTATCAATCAAAACGTAAAGAATCAAATGAAAGATTAATTTCTAAAAAAGGAATGATAGGAAAAGTAATTGGTTTTGCACCAATGGTAATGTTATTTGTAGGATATTTAATTATCCCATTAGTATTCATAGGATTAACAAGTATGAACACATCATTTAATACAATATCAGCAATGAAATAATATTTTATTTAATATAAGGAGGAAAAGATAATGGAGAACGCATCAAAAGCACTAATTATGGCGGGTGGAATATTAATAGCATTATTAGTTATAAGCCTCCTTGTATTTTTTTACAACAATGTAGTAGATGTACAAAGAATAAATCAATCAAATGAAGATGTAGAAGCAGTAAAAGAATTTAACAAAAAATATGAAGTATATTCAAGAAATATATATGGAAGTGAAATTTTGTCACTTGCAAATATGGTAGATGACTATAATAGCCGTGAAGCTAATAACAAAGGATATACAAAAATAGAATTATATGTTACCTTTGAAAAAACTCCAAATGAAATATATTTTGCAAAAGGAAAAATATATACAGCAAAGCAAATATGTGAGCAAGTTGCGAAAATAGAAGCAGAGGTAAATAAATATTCTAGTAGAAACAAAAAAGATGGGCATATATTTTACCATAGAACAACAGATAAAATTTCAAGAACAACAGCTCAACTGGCTAATATGAGAAACAGTGATATAAAAAATTTACTTGGATATGATGAAAAAGAAGGCTTGCCAGCAGAAATGACAAGTGATATACAAGCCTACAACAATATAAAAAATTTACTAACTGAAATAAAAGAAAAAGTATTCAAATATGAAAGCTTTGAATATGACCAAAAAACAGGAAGAATAATAAATTTGAATTATAAATTACAAAAGTAACTGGAGGAAAAAACGCATGGAAAATGCATCAAAAGCACTAATTATAGCGGCTTCCGTATTAGCAGGAGTTATGATTATTTCAGTAGGTGTTGCACTTTTTAGTACTTTTTCAGAGTTTGGAAAAAGTACAGCTGAAAAAGTAGAAAGTGACAAAATTGCACAGTGGAATAATACATATTTAAAATATTATGGAAGTTATACAGATGAAAGTGGAAAAATAAAACCAATAAAAGTAACTGCACATGATATAATAAGTGTAGCAAATAGTGCAAAGCAAAACAATACAAATTATGAATTAGGAAAACAAAATTATAACGAAAATACATATTATGTACAAGTACAAGTAAAAAATGATTTGCATTTTGAAACTAAAACAGATGAAGAAAACAATAACTTTTTAAAGCAAAATTCATTAACACAAAATAATGATGGAACACTAGAAACAAAATATTTTATGTGTACGGATATAAAAGTAAGTGAAAAAACACATAGAGTTATGTATATAAAATTTGATGAATACAAAGAAAAATAGTAAAAATTGCAAAAAAATATATTTTTTACAATTGCATAAAAAATATAATAATGTTATAATATAAAGGAACTTGTAAAATGAAAAGGAATCTATTTATAATATTAGGAATTTTCTTAATAATTATTGTAATTTTAACATATTTCTATTATAATTATAAGAAGGCAGTATTAATTGCAAGCCAAACAAATATGGAATATGAAAAATATATATCAAATGGTGAAATTAAAGGGTCAACATTATTAACAATTAT
>USFC01000050.1 GCA_900553865.1 uncultured Clostridium sp. | reverse complement strand
ACCAAAATGAGAAAAATGAAATTGCAAAAAATGAAAAAAATCGTTACCTAGAAAATAACGAGAATTCCATAAAAGTAGAAGTAAAATTTAAAGAATCAGATAAAACATATGCAATGGAAGCAATTTATGCCATGGGATATGAAGAATTTATAAAAAATTATAGCAATTTAAATTTTATATGTTCTAAAAAAGAATATCATAAAAAAACAAACCAAATAAAATATTTATTATTTGAACAAATTTAGTTATTAATTTTAAAAAATATAAAAACAAAAGTGAAAATTAAGGAGGAAATTTATTATGGAGAATGCATCAAAAGCATTAATTATTGCAGGAGCAATATTATTATCAATTTTAATTATAGGACTTGGAATGATGGTATTTAACCAAGCAAAAGAGGCAATGACTGGAACAGGAATGGACCAAACAAAAATAGCAACATATAATTCAACTTTTACAGACTATGAAGGAACAAATGTAAATGGTACTAGAGCAAGAAGTTTATGTGATACAGTTAGAAACCATAACATTACAACTGCTGCAGAAGATGAAAGTTTACTTGTAGGAATTAATGGAAAAAATGATACAGCAAGTATTAATGCAGCAAAAGCAAGTTTTAAAGCTGGAAAAACATACACTATAACTTGTGAATATGATGCAAAAACAGGATATGTAAATAACATAACAGTAGTAGAAGCTGGAACAAAAACAGGAAACTAATAAGTAAATATTAAAGGAATGCGTAGAATATGGAAAATGCTATAGAGGCTTTAAAAATGGCATTTGCTTTTCTAGTATTTGTAATGGCATTAACAGTAAGCATAATAGCTTTTGGAAATGTAAAAAAAACAGCAGATGTAGTTTTATATGCGAAAGACGAAACTAACTATTATGAATACATAAAAGATAGTGAGATTACAGGAAAAGCAGCAGAAAATAGAATAGTAGGGTTAGAAACAATAATACCTACTTTATATAAATATTATAAAGAAAATTATACAGTAGTGTTTAGAGAGGCAAATTACAATACTTCAACAGGTGAATTTTCTGAAGCAAAGCCTCTTCCTATCTATATAACAAATTCAAATGCTAAAACTAGTGCAGGAGTTCAACTATGGGGAAAAAATTATGACACAATCATGCAAAATAAGTATAGCAAATATTTTAGCGGAGGATATACAGAAAGTTTAAGTAAAAATATTTTCTCATTTGATTTGGAAGAAGAAACTTTAAGGCATGAACCTTGGACAGGTAGTTACGAAAAAACAAAAGAAAATTTGGACTGCTTCTTAAATGGAGACATCTATTATAACCCAAATTTGTATAACCCAAACTTATCTGCAAATAGTAACAAAGGAGCTATATACATAGACTATAAAAAAGTACCATTACAAACAGGCGGTTTTATAGGTAAATACAAATCAGCAAAATTTGTTGAAACAGTAGGAGAATACGAATATTCTAGTAGCCAAGCAAGTGATACAGAAGATGGAAGTTCAATTGATAATAGTTTAATAAAAAGTAAGAAAAAAAGAATAATTATTTTTACATTGATTAAGTAAATAAGGAGGAGAAAAAATGGGAGATAGTTTAATTACCATTGTAGCAATATTTTTAGCAGCTGTATTAATGTTTGTTTTTCCATTAATGTCAATGTCAGAAAGAACAGATGATGTATCACAACTTGCAGTACAAACTGCAACAACAGAATTTGTGGATAAAGTTAGAACAACAGGGAAGCTTACCTTAGAGGACTATGACAAATATGTAGAAACAATATCATCAACGGGAAATACCTTTGATGTAAATATAGAAATTCAACAACTAGATGAAAATCCAGGGGTAAAAACAACACAAGCTGAGATGACTAAAATAGGAGAAAATTTATATTATAATTTTTATACAAGTCAAGTAGAAGCAATGTTACAAGAAAATTCAAAAATATCATTAAAAGAAGGAGATAGAATCGCAGTTACAGCAACAAACACAAACCAAACAATATCACAAATATTAAAAAACTTCTTTTATAAAATAGCAGGAAATGATACATATCAAATTGCTGCTCGACATTCAGGAATAGTTACTGCAAAAGGAACAACAAGTGTTAGATAAAATTTAAGCGGGCAGATTTTTTAATCTGTCCTTTTTTAATAAAAGTACGAAAGGAAGAAATAATGAAATTACAACATTTAGCTATTATATTTGTAATAATAATGCTGCCAATATCAATGGTAGTAACAGTATATATACAAACACAAATAGATACAATTTCCCTTCAAAGCAAATATAGTACAGAATTACAAACCGCTACACATGATGCAATAAAAGCATTTCAATTAAATACAATAAATAACAAATATTCATCATTAAGTGATTCAAAAATAAGAGATATAGAAGCATCAATAAATACCTTTTACAATTCATTGGGAACAGAATTTGGAGCCAGTGGATATGACAAAGATAGTTTGCAAGCCTTTATACCAGCAATAGTGTACACAATGTATGATGGATACTATATTTATGGAAAATATTACAATGAAGAAATAGGAGATTATCAGTATGGATTAAAGCCATACATATATTATTCTTGCAGATACAAAAATAATTCTGGAACCTATGATTTTGAGGTAAACTATACATTAGATAATAACATAACTGTGTATGGAAAAATTGGAGACTTAGGGTATTTAACAAAATCTGGAACATTAATAAATCCTAGTTTAGTAGAGTTAGGAAACAAAGAAACTGTTGAATACACAGACTTAGCAGGAAATTACCATAAAAAAGACTATGTGGTATCCTTAAAATATAATGGAATAGATATAGAAAAGGAAATTTTGCAAGAACAATTAGCATTAATAGAAAACAATGTAGTACAAAACCCAAAATATTATGAATATGTAACATATAACAATAGAAAAGTGTATTTCGATAAAGATAATAATTCATACTTTTGGCTAAACAAAAACGAAAAACAAAATATAACAGATATAGAAACACTAGCATTTGTACAAAAAATGACGATAAATGGAAATTTATATAGCAATAGTGCAGTTCAATATTATGCAGAAGCATATGAATTTAGCACATGGGTAAATCAATATTTAGCAAGAATAACACAAGAAGATGCAGTAGATGAAAACGGAAAACAAATAACAGACTTTGTGATAAATACTAAAAATGAAAAAATATTTAAATTAGATAATAACAATAACAACCCAATGCTAGAAGATTCAATATTTAATCAAAATAGAATATCAGTAATAAGAAGAACCATACAAACCACTTTAAATACAGCAATAGCAAATTATTCGTCAAATGCAAATTATGAATTTGCAATGCCTGTATTTACAGAAGAAGACTGGGATAAGCTTGTAAACAATATATCAGTTGCAAGCTTTATGCAAGGAATACCAATAGGAGCAAAATACTTTAATAATTATTGTGTAATAACAAATAATAAAAACAAAGAATTTGTTTCAAAAGATACAATATATATAATAACAGATGATAATAATAATGGAATATTAGAAAATGACGACGAAATACATACACCAGCTAGCATAGACGTAATAGATAACAATAAAAATGTAATAGCGGCATATAAAGGAACAGAATTTGAAATGCAAACATTTGAAAATAATGGAGTATCATATGCATATTATCCACACGCAAATAGCAAATGCTATGATTGTATGGTAAATGTATCACAATCATATAGTATTGATGACATAATAAATGGAGAAGTAAAAGTATATAATAAAAATACAGATACATATGAGAAAGATGCACAAAAATCAAGTAAAATTGCAAAATTAAGAAAAATATATTTGACAGCATTAGCTAGAGAAAAATACGATTTATACAAAACCAATAGCTACTTCGGCAGCTGACACAATGGGGAAGCCCCATTAGGGACGTTTCCGTTTGGTTAATCTGTCCCTTTTGGTACATTAAGCACCAATAAGAGTATATATATACTCTTATTAAAAGTGAAATTAAAGTTTGAACCGATGCAAAAGCGACTTTATGGTTCCAAACGGAAAAGTCACTAATGGAGCTTTAACTGTTTTTTTTGCTACGTCCCCAAAAACAGATACAAAAAGAAGAATGAAAATTTGAAAAATGGTAAAAATAAATAGTAATAAAAAATTAAAGGAGATTTTTAGATTGAAAAGAAAAATCAAAATAATTTTATTACTATTTATTTTATTGCTTTTGTACGTATATGTGGCAAGTATAACTTTAATGCCCAAAAGTATAATTTTAATGCAAGGTGAAAGTCTAAATTTAGCAACTTTATGGGGAATTTCTATAAAGGAAAATGATATTTCTAATCCCAATATAGGGGAATATAAGCAAAATAGAACTGTACAAGCAGTAACTACAAGCATAGAGGGAAATTCTACATTAGAGCAAGCTGGAAAGATAGAGTTAAGTATAAGTTTATTAGATAAAATTCAATTAAAAGATGTTAGTGTAAATGTTGTGCCAAAAGTAAAAGTCGTGCCACTGGGAAATGCCATTGGTTTAAAGCTGTATACTGAAGGGGTATTGATTGTGGGAATGTCAGAAATAGAAGGTAAAAGACCATATGAATTTTCAGGAATAAAAGAAGGAGACAGAATTGTAGCAATAGATAATAAAAAAATAGAAACAACAGAAGATTTAATAGAAACAGTAAATGCCTCTAATGGGAAAGAAGTTTTTATTAAATATGTAAGAGAAAAAGAAGAAGAACAAACCAGTATTACGCCTGTTAAAACTAAACAAAATGAATATAAATTAGGCTTATGGGTAAGAGATGCAGCGGCAGGTGTAGGAACTGCTTCATTTTATGTTCCTTCTACAGGAATGTTTGCTTCACTAGGGCACGGAATTACAGATGTAGATACAGGTGATTTAATTACGATTTCAAATGGAGAATTAGTAAATGCAAATATTGTTTCTATAAAAAAAGGAGAAAATGGAAATCCTGGTGAAATAAAAGGAAGCATAGAAGGAATGGAAAAAATAGGGGAAGTTTATAAAAATACTAGTTTTGGAATATTTGGAAAAGTATCTAATAAAAATAACTTAAAAATAAATGCAGAAGAAATGGAAATTTTGAATAGAAATGAAATAAAAAAAGGAAAGGCTCAAATAATATGTGAGGTAGAAAACGGGAAAAAAGAATATTATGATATAGAAATTCAAAAAATATATACTGCCAACAATAAAGATAATAAAAGTATGTTAATTAAAATAACAGATGAAAGATTGTTAGAAAAGACAGGTGGAATTATACAAGGAATGAGTGGTTCACCAATTATACAAAATGGTAAATTTGTAGGGGCAGTTACACATGTTTTGGTAAATGAGCCTAAAGTAGGATATGGAGTGTTTGCAGATATGATGATAAAACAAATGCTACAGACTAAATAATAAGATTGCTAAAATGTCAAAAATATTAATAATGTTTATTTTGTTCTAAAACAAAGTTTAACCCCCTTAAGCCAATTGCTGACTTAAGGGGGTTAGGATAATTTTACTTAGCTTAATATGCAAAAGAGAAAAGATAACCTTCAGCATATTCCTGAGATTCAGAACCAGCAGGAGATGCATTAAGGTTAATGGTGTGCTTCGGAAGCAACTGTGATTCTTCAATTTCTTCGAAGGGAACCCTGATAGTTACTAAGAACCTGTAAAAGTCTGTTCCATGTGAAGGAACTTTTTCAAGCAGGTCAGAATAACCTTTAAAGTTTTCAGTTTTTTTCTTAGTTGGAATTAATGCATAATCATGTTCTTTCCAATATGCAATTGAATTGAAGATAGATTTTCCAACTGGCGTTTCAAGATTGTCACTTAAATAAACTTTTTTCTCTGGTGCTAACATAGTAAATAGTCCTCCTATTTGTATAATAAATTTTGTGACAAAACTTATTATACCACAGAAGGACTACATAATCAATAGATAGACTAATTATTTTAAAAGCATTTTGCCTAAATTTGTTATTGTGCCAGCACCCAAGGTTAGAACAATATCATCTTTTTGACAATTTTCTTTCAAATAAGAAACTATATCATTAAAATCTTGAATATATACAGATTTTCTGCCAAGAGTTTTTATTTTATCAACTAAATCTTGAGAAGAAATACCATAAGTATCATTTTCACGAGCTGCATAAATATCTGTAACAATTATATTATCAAAATATGTTAGGCTTTCAGCAAAATCCTCTAACAAATTTTTAGTTCTGCTATATGTATGTGGTTGGAAAACAACCCAAGAATGATTGTAAGTTTTCTTCTTTAATGCAAGAGCAGTAGCTTTTATTTCAGTTGGGTGGTGTCCGTAATCATCATAAATAGAAACGTCATTAAAACTACCAACAAATTCAAATCTTCTATGAGCTCCAGTATATTTTTTCAAAGCAGTTTTTATATCACATTTTTGTATTCCATATGAATCACACAAAGCTATACAGGCTAAAGAATTTAGTACATTGTGTATTCCAGGAACAGAAAGCTCAATAGAACCATAAAAATAGTTGTTATAGTAAACATCAAATCTAGGAAAACCGTTTTTATTAAAAGTTATATTTTTAGCAACAAAGTTGGCCCTTTCATTGTTAATTGCATAAGAAACGATTTTTGCATTTGTAAATTTATGTAAATTAGCGCAATATTCATTATCTAAATTAACAACTAATAAACCATTATCAGGAAGTAATTTTACATACTTAATAAAGGCATTATAAATATTATCTATATTTTTAAAATAGTCTAAATGGTCATTATCAATATTTAAAATAACTTCTGCTTTAGGGTAAAACTTTAAAAAGCTTTCAACATATTCGCAAGCTTCAATAATAAAGTGCTCACTGCTTCCAATTCTATAATTTCCATCTATAGCTTTTAAAGTAGCACCAACTTGAATAAAAGGGTCTAACCCAGCTTCAATAAAGCACATAGAAATCATAGAAGTAGTGGTAGTTTTTCCATGAGTTCCAGAAACACAAATAGTATCATTAAAAGCTTTTGTCATAAGTCCTAAAAAATCAGCTCTTTCCATAGTTGGAATTCCAATTTCTCTAGCAGCAACAAGTTCAACATCATCTTCTTTTATTGCGGCAGTGTAAACAACAAGGTCAGCTTTTTTTACCATATTAACATCATGACCAATAATTACATGAATACCATCTAAATTAAGCTTTTTGGTAGTTTCAGACTCGGCCCAATCTGAACCAGTAACAATAAATCCCCAGTGTTTTAAAATTTCGGCAATACCACTCATACTAACGCCGCCTATGCCTATCATATATATATGTTTATATTTTTTTAAATCTTCAATATTTGCCAATGTAAGCACTCCTTTTTAATTATATCGTTCATTCCAATGAATTATATAATCTTTTTTGCTATTTTTCAATAGTTTTAAAAAACTTCTGATGTATATTATGCTTTTTTTTATAAAAAGTGAAAAGATTAGAAAAATAAAAAAATATTTTTTATTAAATTTGTAAAAAACAGAAGGAAAAAATATTTTTTTGGCGAATAATATTATTGTACATAGAAAGAATGTACAAATATAAAAACATTAGAAAGAGGTGCTCAATATGCAAATCACAGATGTACGTTTAAGAAAAGTAAATTCAGAAAACAGAATGAAAGCTGTTGCTTCTGTAACATTCGATAACGAATTCGCAGTACATGATATTAAAGTTATCGAAAGCCAAAATGGATTATTCATTGCTATGCCAAGCAGAAAAACTCCAAACGGAGAATTCAAGGATATAGCTCATCCAATCAATGCTGAAACAAGAGAGAAAATTCAAAAAGCTATATTAGAAGCTTATGAAGCTCCAGAGACTGAAGAAACTTCAGAATCAGCAGAATAATATAAAAAATTATAAAAACTTCATTTTAAAAATGAAGTTTTTTTGTGGGACAAAATAATAGAACAAAAGGAGAATGATTAATATTTTTATACATTTTAGCAAACTTTTTTCATGCCTCATTTTTGTTTACCTGACAAATTTTTCTAGAATATAAAAAATCCGCTGGCAATTCAGCCGGCGGATTTTTAAAGGACTTTTATTCTACTTTTAAGAATTCTGGCTGATGAGCTACAAGCTCATCATAGACTTCCAACCTTGTTTCTTCTTCAAGAAATACGGTCATGTCTATAGAATAGATTCTCATACTGCCTCTCACAGCCTTTAAAGAAAAATTAGTAATACCAATGCAGTTAAGAAAGTGGAGAAAATCAGTATCCCTTTCGATTCGGACAGCTGTAACAAAAGAATCAGGGATTCTGCCTTCTTGTTCATCTTCGAAAAGAAACAGGTCTGTTTGGTTGTCAGTTCCAAGGTTGTGTTTTTTCATAGTATTGTCTCCTTTAATTAAAATGAAAAATATTTTTTCTAAGAAATCCTTAGATAAATTTATTATACAACAAATGGAAGAAAAATGCAAGAAATGTATTGACAATCCAGCAAAACCAGTATATAATAAATAGGCATGTAGCAAAGCGATGAAGTAGAATGTGGCTACATCCTGATTTTATGCGGGGTGGAGGGAACTTCTATGGAGTATGTCATGGCTTAGACCAAGGCGGTAAGTTTTATAAAATAAAAAAGCACTTATCCCAAGATTTATCATGCAATCATTGGGTTTTATATTAGAAATAAAAGAAACACCAGGGTGCGTTTTAAAAACTTCCGACCAAAACATTTTTTTATGAAGGCAAATGCTTATAAAAACTAACATCAATTATTCAAAAAATATATAACATATTTATTGAAATTGAAGTTAAGAAAATATGCATTACCTTACAAATAATAGAGGAGGGAAAATGAAATGGCAACATCAAACAAAGTAGGAAGTGAGAAAATGAGAATAAGATTAAAAGCTTATGACCACGTACTATTAGAAAAGTCTGCTGAACAAATAGTAGAAACTGCTAAAAGAACAGGATCAAAAGTTTCAGGACCTATTCCATTACCAACACAAAAAGAAATCGTTACAATCTTACGTTCTCCACACAAACACAAGGATTCAAGAGAACAATTTGAAATGAGAACACATAAAAGAGTAATTGATATTCTTTACCCAACACAAAAAACAGTTGATAGTTTAATGAAAATTGATTTACCAGCTGGTGTTGATATCGAAATCAAATTATAATTTTTATTACTTTATAAAAGTAAACAACAAAACCAAGCTGATAACTAAGAAAATTTTAACGAAGTAAGACGTAGTTTAAAATACTTAAAAAAAATCAGCCAATAGTTAGGAGGAAATAAAAAAATGAAAAAAACAATTGTAGGAAAGAAAATTGGAATGACACAAATATTTGATGAAGAAGGAAAAGTTATTCCAGTTACAGTTATTGAAGCAGGACCATGCGTAGTAGCACAAGTAAAATCAGTTGAAACTGATGGATACAATGCTATTCAATTAGGTTTTGGAGAAGTAAAAGAAAGCAAAGTAAACAGACCAGAAAAAGGACACTTTGCAAAAGCTAATATAGCAGCTAAAAAACATTTAAGAGAATTTAGAGTAGATGAAGTTGAAAGCTACAAAGTAGGCGACGAAATAAAAGCTGATACTTTTGAAAAAGGCGACAAAATTGATGTTCAAGGTACATCAAAAGGAAAAGGATTCCAAGGTGTTATCAAACGTCATGGACAAAGTCGTGGACCAATGGGACATGGTTCTATGTATCACAGAAGACCAGGTTCAATGGGACCAACATCAACTCCAGGTAGAGTTTTCAAAGGCAAGAAATTACCAGGACATATGGGAGTTCAAACTATTACAATTCAAAACTTAGATGTTGTAGCAGTTGATATGGACAAAAATGTAATTTTAGTAAAAGGTAGTGTTCCAGGAGTTAAAGGTGCTATCTTAAAAATAAAAACAAGTGTAAAAGCATAAGGAAGGAGGAGAATGAAGAATGCCTAAAATAGACGTATATAATATAGAAGGAAAGAAAGTTAGTGATGTAGAACTAGCAGAAAATATATTTGGAATAGAACCAAATGAAGCAGTTGTACATAGTGTATTAGTTAATTATTTAGCTAATCAAAGACAAGGTACACAAAACACAAAAACAAGAAGTGAAGTTCGTGGTGGTGGAAGAAAACCATGGCGTCAAAAAGGAACAGGTAGAGCAAGACAAGGTTCTATAAGAGCTCCACAATGGATTAAAGGTGGTATAGCTTTAGGACCAAAACCACGTTCATACTATTACACAGTTAACAAAAAAGAAAGACAATTAGCTGTTAAATCAGTTTTAAGTTCAAAAGTATTAGAAAATGAATTAGTAGTTGTAGATTCATTAGATATGAAAGAAATTAAAACTAAAGAAATGGTAAAAGTTTTAAACAACTTAAAAGTAGAAGGAAAAACATTAATGCTATTAGCAGACAAAAATGAAAACATTCAAAAATCTGCAAGAAACATTGAAGGAGTTAAAACTACATTAGTAAATACAATAAACGTATATGATTTATTAAAATACAAAAATTTAGTTATAACTTTAGATACTGTTAAAAAATTAGAGGAGGTGTATGCATAATGAAACCAGAAGATATTATTATTGCACCTGTTATAACAGAAAAAAGTAATGAGGCAATAGCAGAAGGTAAATATACTTTCAAAGTAAACAAAAAAGCTACAAAAGTTGACATTGCAAACGCAGTAGAAAAACTATTTGAAGTTAAAGTATTAAATGTAAATACAGTTACTGTAAAAGGTAAAACAAAAAGAGTAGGAAGATATGAAGGAAAAACTTCAGATTGGAAAAAAGCTATTGTAACAATAGATACAAATCTAGAAGACAAAACATATCTTGCAAAAGGCGGAAAAGCTACAAAAATGTCTAAGAAGTACAAGGATGCTATTGATGAATTTATGGGAGCTTAGAAATTTGAAAAATAATTGCCATTTGGCGTCGTTGTTCTTCAAAAGAAAATCCTCAACGTGCAATAAGCACGCCTGCGGTGTTTCTTTTTTGAACGCCTAGCCAAATAACAATTCTTTTCCAAACAGGAAGTTACAATAACAAGTTAAAAGTATCGAGAAATAACTCGGATAATAAAAAATATCTGCTAATGCGGGGCAGGAAAAGAAAACCGTAAATATAAAATAAAAAGTAGAGAAACAATCAAAAGCAAATATTGCTAGGAAAGTAAGAAGAAAAAGTCAAGACGTACGTTGACACGTTGCAGAATTTTGAAACGAAGCTTGACAACGCAAGACGAAGATTTTCATTGTTTCGAAAAGGAGAGAGAAAAATGGGAATGAAACATTTCAGACCAACAACTCCATCACTAAGAAACATGACAGTTTCTACATTTGATGAAATAACAAAGAAAACTCCTGAAAAATCTTTATTAACAGTAAAGAAAGAAAAAGCAGGAAGAAACTCATATGGTAGAATTACTGTAAGACATCAAGGTGGAGGAAACAGACAAAAATACAGAATAATTGATTTTAAAAGAAATAAAGATGATATGCTAGCAACCGTAATTGGTATCGAATACGATCCAAACAGAAGTGCAAACATAGCATTAATCGAATATGAAGATGGAACAAAAGCTTATATCTTAGCACCAGTAGGATTAAAAGATGGTGACAAAGTAGTATCTGGACAAAAAGTTGATATTAAACCAGGTAACTGTATGCCAATCGAATCTATACCAGTAGGTACAATGATTCATAATATAGAATTAAATCCAGGTCAAGGTGGAAAAATGGTTAGAGCAGCAGGTCAAGAAGCTCAATTAATGGCTAAAGAAGGAAAATATGCTC
>USFC01000049.1 GCA_900553865.1 uncultured Clostridium sp. | reverse complement strand
ATAATTTAAAAGAAAGAGGAAATTTTATGGATTTATCAATAAAAAATACAACTAGAGAACAAAGAAAAGAAATTGTAAAAACAGCTCTTGCAATTTCTATTACAGGAACTGATTTTCCAAGTGATGAAGCTTTAAAAATAGTAAAAGAATACGTTGATGGTAAAACTGAAATTGAAGAAGTTCAAAGAAAAATTATTGAATTGTATAAAAAGGATGGTGAAAATAATGATTAAAGACCCTTATATTCAAGAAAACGGAACTTTAAAAAATAGACTTGGTATTACTGACTATAATACTTTAAATTCAGCTGAAAAAGATATTACTTTTTCAAAATTTCTTAATATAAAAGAAACTTTCCGTACTAACTTTGATATTTCTTACATTAAAGCTATTCATAAACATATTTTTGAAGATATTTTTGATTGGGCAGGTGAATTTAGAGAAGTTCCTATTTATAAACAAGAAATAGTAATTCCAGGTCTTAGTCTTAATTATACAGATCCTAAAAATATTGAAAAAGAATTATCTGATTGCTTAGAAAAAATTAATAATACTAATTGGGCTGCACTTACCTTAGATCAAAAAAGTGCTATTTTTACTAAGTATCTTACTGAATTTTGGGCAATTCATCCTTTTAGAGATGGTAATACTAGAACTACATTAACATTTGCTACTCAATTTTCAAGAGAGCATGATTTTCCTTTAGATTTAGGTGTTTTGCTTGATAATTTAACAAGAAAATTTGATAGTAGTGGTAAAATTACACAATTTAGTATTAGGGATAAATTTGTATTATCAGCTATTCCTGAAGAATATTGTCCTGAACCTGAACATTTAAATTCTTTAATTCATACTGCAATAGTTTCTGGAATATCTAAAAATATAGAAAAATTACAAAATAATTTAGAAAGATAATTTTATTTATTATAGAAATTTACCTATAATTAGACTTATTAAATTGCAAAAATATGGTTAGTAATTATCTAAAATATTGATAACTACTAACCATATTTATTTTTTAATTTACTTCATTTATTTTTATATCACGTACGTGTTCGATTTTTTCCCATTTTGTGTTTCTTACAAATAGACATTTAAAGTTAATTAAAAGCCATGAACCTAAAAACAATGGATAAAATATTAAACCTTTTATCATTGGTTTTATAGGCTTTTTCTCTAAAACCATAATTAATATTGCTGTTAATATTGGCAAGAAAAATGTTGGTATTAAATAACGTAAACAATTTATTAATAATTCTTGTGCTGTCATTCCATTTGCTAAATATATTACAAAATTTAGTAATAATAGTATAATTGTTACAACAAACATTGGTATACTACCTAATATATATAAAAGTCCGTCAAAATTCATTAAAGTCTTCTTTTCTTTTACTGCTTCTGCTAATAAACCTGTATATTCTTTTATACATTGAATATGTCCTACTGTCCATCTTGACCTTTGTGACCAAGATTGTTTAAAACCGGTTGGCTGTTCATCATATACTATTGCATCTGTTGCCCAACCTAGTTTTCTTCCTTCTATTATATTTTTTAAAGAAAACTCTATATCCTCTGTTAAAGTATTTGTATCCCAACCTGTAGGTTTTATTACATCAAACCTTACCATAAATCCTGTTCCATTTAACAATGGAGATAGTCCTAAATTATATCTTGCTAAATGGTAAAAACGGTTCATAGTCCAATAGAATATTGCATACCCTGCTGTTATCCAATTATCTGTAGGGTTTTTAATATCACGATAGCCTTGAACAACTTTTTCTCCTTGACATAATTTCTTGTTCATTGCCTTCAAAAAGTTTTCATCTGCTATATTATCTGCATCAAATACGCAAAAAGCATCATATGGTGCATTTTCTTCTATTTTTTGTGCTAAAAACCATTGAAGTGCATATCCTTTTGTTTTTTTGCTTTCATCAAATCTTTCATAAACTATTGCACCTGCATTTCTGGCTACTTCTGCAGTATTATCTGTACAGTTATCTGCTATTACATAAATATCATACAAATTTTTAGGATAGTTTTGATTTTTCAAACTTTCTATTAAATTTGCAACTACTGCCGCTTCATTATGCGCAGGTATAATTGCCATAAATCTATTTTCTTTTTCTTCTAATAATGGCTTTTCCTTTAATTTTACTAGTGAACATACACTAACTATTAATTGGTATAACCAAAATATTGTTACTAACCAAGCTAACGCTTGTTGTATAATATATAGATACTCCATTTTTTACTCCTTGTCCTTTTAACTTTATATATTTTATTATTTACACATAAATATTATACTATTTTCTTTTACATTTTGCAACACCAACAAAAAATATTATGAAATGACATTTTTTGATTTTTAATATCCTTCTTTTCCAAGCAATTTAAACATATTTTTCTTATATTTTTCTACCCCTGGTTGATTAAATGGATTTACTCCTAATATTTTCCCACTCATTGCGCAAGCTAATTCAAAGAAATATATTAAATGGCCTATTGTTTCTTCATCAATTTTTTCTACTTTTATAACTATATTGGGCACATTTCCATCTACATGCGCATCTATTGTTCCTTCCATTGCTTTTTTATTTACATAGTCCAAAGTTTTTCCTTCTAAATAGTTTAATTCATCTAAATTATCTTCATCTATATTTATTTTTATATTTGACTCTTCTTTTTCTACCTCTAAAACTGTTTCAAATAGATTTCTTCTTCCCTGTTGTATATATTGCCCCAAAGAATGCAAGTCTGTAGTAAACTCTGCTCCTGCTGGGAAAATTCCTTTACCATCTTTTCCTTCACTTTCACCATACAATTGCTTCCACCACTCTATAAAGAAATGTAAATTTGGCTTATAACTTACCAGCAATTCTATATTCTTATTTCTTTCATATAGTATATTTCTTGCAACTGCATATTTATAACAATCATTATATTTTAAATTTTCGTCATTATATTTTTCTTGTGCAAATTTTGCACCATTCATCAACTTTTCTATATCAATTCCAGCACAAGCAATTGGAAGAAGCCCTACTGGAGTTAATACAGAATACCTGCCACCTACATTTTTAGGAATAACAAAAGTTTCGTATTTTTCCTTTTTATCAAGTGTTTTTAAGGCTCCACTTTCCTTGTCTGTTGTTACATAAATTCTTTTTCTTGCTTCTTTTATTCCATATTTATTTTCCATGAATTCTCTAAAAAATCTAAAAGCTATAGCTGGCTCTGTAGTCGTTCCAGATTTTGATATTACATTTATAGACAAATCTCTATTTCCTATTAATTCTAATAAATCACTTAAATATTTTCCACTTATATTATTTCCTGCATATAAAATTTGTGGTGTCTTTCTTTGTTCTTGTGGCAATAAATTGTAAAAGGTATTAGTTAAACTTTCTATAACAGCCCTAGCTCCTAAATATGAGCCACCTATTCCTATTACTACTAACACTTCAGAATCTTTTTTTATTTTTTCTGCACATTTTTTTATTTTTTCAAATTCTTTTTTATTGTAATCTGTTGGTAGATTCAACCAACCTAAAAATTCATCTTTTTTATTTTTATTTTCTTGTAACTCACCATGTATTTTTTGAACTTTTTCTTTATATTTTAATAATTCTTTTGTATCTATTCCAGAATATTTTAGTTCTAGCTTTACATTAGACATAATATCTTCCTCCTCTTTTGTTGCAATTTTTCTAATTTTCATACCTATTCTACCAATGTTTTTATTGTTAGTCAATATATTTTAAGCTTTATATATTGATTTTCGTTTGGTTTTGTTAGATAATATTTTGCAAGGAGGTACATTTTAAATGACAAGCTTTATTTTAAAAATAATTGGTATTATTACAATGCTATTTGACCATATAGGAGATGCTATTATTGGACATTTTTCTTTTTTTAATTTAATTGGAAGAATTTCGTTCCCCATTTTTGCATTTCAAGCAGTTCAAGGCTATATTCACACTAAAAATTTTAAAAAGCATATGCTAAAATTACTTATATTTGCAATTATTTCGCAAATTCCATTTATGCTCTTTTTATCTACTTTCACAAGTGAAATATATACCTTGAATATATTTTTCACTTTATTTTTAGGTTGTTTTGCACTATTTGCATATGATAAATGTAGTAATAAAATAATTGGCTTTTTGCTCGTTATACTTACAAGTATTATTGCTTTTTTGGTTAAAGTCGACTATGGATACTGGGGCATTTTATTAATGTTTTGCTTTTACCTTTTTAAAGATACAAAATTATTTATGGCAATTTCTACTGTTGTACTATGCTTTTTAAGATTTGTACCAGATATAATAAAACAACCTATTTTATGGAAGATTTACTTGTTATGTGCATTTTTCACATCACTATCAATTATATTCATATTATTTTACAACAAAAAAGAAGGTCCAAAGGCAAAATATTTCTTTTATATATTCTACCCTTTGCACCTACTACTTCTGTATTTTCTCAATTAGGGACAGTCCCTAATTGCTACCTTTTCCCAATTGGGGACTGTCCCTAATTGGGAAATTTTTATAAGGCTAAGTTTATTCCTTGTGCTACCACTTCTGCCATACTTAAAACTAACTCATCTATTTCTTTTGGTGTTACTATAAAATTAAATTCTTTTGGAAGTAAGGCTTCTTTTATTTCTTCATAATTGTCATTTTCTTTTAAATTGTTTAAATATTCATTTGATTTTGCCTCTTGTTGCAATTTTTCTATGAAAATGTTTAAAGCATCATTTACTACCACTGCTGTTTCTACAACTGTGGGTATTCCTATTGCAATTACTGGAATTCCTAAAGTATTTATTGATATTTCTTTTCTAGTATTTCCAACTCCTGCTCCGGGAACTATTCCAGTATTTGAAATTTGAATTGTAGAACTTATTCTCTCCATGCTTCTTGAAGCCAAGGCATCTATTACAATTAATAATTTTGGTTTTACATGTTCTATAACACCTTTTATTATTTCTAAAGTTTCTATTCCTGTTGTACCTAAAACGCCCGGTGCAATAGCACTTACAGGCCTTGCATTTTCATCTATATACTGTGGCAAATAATTTATAATATGTCTTGTTACTTCTACATTTTTTATTACATTTGGACCTAAAGCATCTGGTGTTACCTCTTCATTTCCAAGCCCAACCACTAATACATCATCTTTATATTTAATTTTTTCTTGTATTAATTTTTTTAGCTCTTCTGCTAAAACTTCTGAAGCTTTTTCTAGTTCCTCGTCTGTTAATAAATTAATTTTCTTTATATCTATTGTAATATAATCCCCTT
This sequence comes from uncultured Clostridium sp., assembly GCA_900553865.1. Classification (GTDB taxonomy): domain Bacteria; phylum Bacillota; class Clostridia; order TANB77; family CAG-508; genus UMGS1663. The sequence continues at coordinate 6,627 of USFC01000049.1, read as the reverse complement.
TTGGTTTTCCTATTGATTTTTCTCCTTCTTCATTTATAATTTTTACTCTTGTTATTTTTATTTTTTCATTTACGTTTTCTATTTGAGTTTCTATCCCATTCACTTCATTTTCAATACTATTAGCCTTTTTATACAAATCTCTTCTTTCGTCTGCTAAGTCTGTTCTAAAATTAAACATAATAAAAATCACTCCTTTTTCTTATTATTTGAAAAAAAAGTGATTTTATTCTTAAAATTTGTTTTTCTAACAATAACGGCATAGTATTGATTCTAGCCCTACATTTAAATCAATTTTCCCTATTTTGTAATTATAGTCTAGATTTATTAATTCTTCTACAATATTTTTTAATTCTGCTTCTGTAAAATAATTTGCCTGTGTTTTATATTTTGTTGTTAGAAACATTTGATTTGGTTTCAAATTTAAGCTTTCTGCTATATTAGTATTCTCTTTTTGGGCTAATTTTACAATATACAATTTTTTGAAATGGTTATATAGTGTAATTAATATTTTTTGAATCGGCTCTTTTTGATATATTAAATTATTAAGAACCTCTAAGGCTTTTGTTACTTTTTTGTTTCCTAAATTATCTGTTAAGTCAAATATAACACTATCTAATTGTTTTATACATAATAGGTCTATATCTTTTTTGGTTATTTCTCCTTTTGGCCCTACAAACTCTATTAACTTCCTAATTTCATTTATTAAATTTTGCATATTTGTGCCACAACATTCCATAAAGTATCTTGCTGTCATATCATCTATTTGAACTCCATATGCTTTTGCAATTGCTTTCATTCTGGCTATTATTTGTGGTGCTTTTAGCTCATTAAATTCGCATACTGTTCCTACATTTTCTATTACTTTATATAAATCATTCTTTTCCGCTTCTTCTTCCACAAAAACCAGCACAACTGACTCTTTTATTATCTCTACATTTTCTTTTATATATTCAGCAAGCTTTTTTACTAATTCTGAATTTGTTCCTGTTTTCTTTTTGCCTTCTTTTTTAAATAATCCTGTGTTTCTTGCTATAATTAACTTTTTTACATATCCAAAAGCTGGTGTCTCTATATCTGATATTATTGAATTTACATTTGTTTCGTCTATTTTTACTTCATTTATTCCAGACTTTCTTTCGCCAAAGTTGTTTTTCATTTTTTTTAAGCAGGTTTCTAAAAGGAATAACTCTTCCCCATATAAAAGATATATACTATTTAACTTTCCTTCTTTTAATTCTTTTTCTAAGTTTTCTACAGTTAGCATATTTTTATTCCTTTCAGTTCACACTTTCTACATTATTTTAAACTAATTTTCTAATATAATTCTAAATACTTCTGCCACACTCCAGCCTTGCGTGATTGAACCTTTTGCTTCAAAAGGTTTTGCTGAATCATACAATTCTTTAATTCCTCCTATTGTTTTGCCTTCATAGAATTCTTTTATAAATGTATTTTTTACCTTTTGAGTAAAAGCATTAAATTCTTCTTGTAATTCTTTTTTTGCTTTCTTTTTGCTTTCTGCTTCTACAATTTTCTTAAAAGCATTATAATACAAACCTAAAAGCCATGGCCATGTAATTCCCTGATGATAGCTCATATCTCTTCTAAAGCTATCTCCTTCATATACTTCTACATAGTTTTCTTCGCCTTTGGCTAAAGTTTTTAATCCATAGTTATTTAATAACTTTTTAGTTACTGTATTAAACATTTCTTTTGCCATTTCTGTTTTTGCATCTAACACAGGATATGTAAGGCTTAAAGCAAATAATTGGTTTGGTCTTATTTTTGCATCTCCTAATACATCATATAAGCATTTTCTTCTTTTATTATAGAATTTTTCTTCAAAAGATTTCTTACACTTTTCTGCCATTTTTTTGTATTTGTTAGCTGCTTTTTTAGTTTCATATTCTGTTGTTAGCTCTTCCATAATTTTCAAAGCATTATACCACATGCTATTTATTTCTACAGCTTTACCATTTCTAGGAGTAACCACATAATTACCTATTTTTGCATCCATCCACGTATTTTGTATTTGCATAGTTCCTGAAGAAATTAGTCCATCTTCATCTAAAACAATATTATTTCCTTCTAAATCTATTCCATTTATGTAATTTTCTATTATATCTTTTAGCTTTGGATAAATTTCCTTTTTAATAAGTTCTGTATCATTTGTATAATTTAAATATTTTTTTACTTGCTCAAAAAGTAAAAGCGAACTATCTGCACTATTATATAAAGGTCTATTATCATATCCTGAATATCCATTTGGAACTAATCCTTGCTTTATATCTCTTGTCATTGTTAATAAAACATCTTTAGCCACATTATATCTTCTAGTTTTTAAAAGTAGCCCCTCAAATGAAATTGCTGCATCCCTTCCCCAGTCTAAAAACCAAGGATACCCTGCAATTAGCGTATTCAATCCAAAAGATGGTCTATATACAACAAAATTATCTGCTGCTATTATAAAATCTCTTATTAACTGCTCGTCCTTATGTTCTTTAAGCAAATCAGATTCATATACAATTCCAGCTAACCTTGCAATTTCTTTATTTATTACTTCTTTTCCATTTGTTTTTTCTATATCTTCTTCCAAGGATACTGTAAAAGTTATTTCTTTGGTTTCATTTGGCATTATTTCTATCTCATATCTACCCGGAATTGCGTGATTTTCTTCTGCATCAAACCCTCTTTTTTCTTCTTCTATATAAAACATATTTTTAAAGCTATCATTTTCATGCTTTATATACTTTCCTTCTGAAGAATATATGTATATTGGATTTTTATCTTGTCCATCCAATTCTACCTTTAATTTTCTTTCTTTTTCTTCTTGCTTTATTACAAAGTCATGATTGCAAGTTTCTGTATGAAAATCTCTAAAATTAAGAATAGGAGTTAAAGTAAGCTTTGCCATTTTTTCTTTATTATATATTTGATAATACACTACAACCGTATTTTTACCATATTCCATACATATATATTTTTTTATAATTACATTTTTTACTTCATATGTGTAAATTGGAACATACTCTTTTTCAAAAGACTTTAAATATTTATATCCTTGAGAAATGTAATTTTTACAAATGTTAGTATATAAATTGTACTCCTCTCCTCCTATATTTATGCTTTCATCTACTTTTGAAAGTACAAGATGTCTTCTTGCTGGAGGAGTAAGTGCTGCAATCAATAGTCCATGGTATCTTCTGGTATTTGCCCCAATTAAACTTGAACTTGCATATCCGCCTACTCCATTTGTAATAATCCATTCTCTTTTTATTCCATCTTCGAATTTCACATTAGTATATTTCATTTTTTCCTCCCAATTTTCTTTTGTTTTAGATATCTTCCTTTATCTTTTATTAACCTTTATTAATTTTTTTCTTTTCATTCACTTTATCTTTTAATTTAGCTTGTTTTCTTTTTTGTGCTTTTTCATCACTTTCTTTTATTGATATAATTCTATCATTATATTTTTCAGCAAACTTACTTTTTGATTTTGATTTTCTATTTACTGGCTTTCTTTCAGTTTTTACCTTTTTATTACTCTTATTCTTTCTTAAGTTTTTCTTTGAATCTTTAAGTCTAGAATTTAACATTAAATATTGTGCATCATTTTGCATATCTCTAAACTTTAAATCTTCACAAATAAGCTCAATTATTGAAGAAGCTATAGCTTCTGGGTTATGACGTATAAACTCTCCATCTATATAAGATAAATTTCTTTGTAATAATTTTATTCCTTCTTCTTTTGCCCTTGAAGTATCTTGCTCTACTAACTCTGCACCTTCTTTATTATATCTTCTAATAAACTCTGGCACAATTTCCCCTGTATCATATATACAGTAATCTATTATTCCACTTCCTGCATGCTCTTTAATTGCTTTAATATGGTCTGCTAATGAATAATTATCTGTTTGTCCTGGGTCAGTCATAATATTACTTATATAAATTTTAAAGCCTTTATTTTCTTTTATTGCTTTAGCTACCCCTTTAACAAGTAAATTTGGAATTACATTTGTATATAAGCTTCCTGGTCCTATAATAATTGCATCTGCATCTCTTATGGCCTCTAATACTCCCGGAGCAGGACTGCAATTTGAAGGATTTATAAATATACGGTTTATTTTACTTACTTTATCTGCTACTACTTCTGGTATCTGCTCTCTATTTTTTATTATTGTTCCATCTTCTAGCTCGGCACATATATCTATTGGCTCTAATGTAACAGGAAGAACTTTTCCTATGATATTTAATACATTTTTAGATTGCTCTATAGAAGCTGTAAAATCTCCATATAATTCCTTCATAGCTAATAGATAAATATCTCCAAAAGATAATGATTTCAACTTTCCTTGTGTAAATTTGTAATTCATAATTCCATTCATAGTAGTTTCATTTTCAGCAAGTGCTATAAAACTATTTTTTATATCCTCAAGAGGCATTGACTCTAACATTCTTCTGGAATCTGTAATTTTTTCACCATAATCTGAAACAGTTACTATTGCTGTTAAATTGCTGGTGTATTTTTTTAAGCCTTTTAATACAGAATCTAAACCTGACCCCCCACCTATAACTACAATATTTGGACCTTTATCATATACCTTTTTATTAAATATAAGAGATTTTACTTGCCCTTCTTTTGCTTCATCTCTTATATCAGTTTCTTGAACTAGTAATTCTAATGTCCTTCTTTGCATAAAAATATTTCCAACAATTATAAGTGTAAATCCTGCAACAAAACTAACTATTATTTTAGCAATATCCACAAAGCTTAATTGCTTACCTGTTACTAATATCATTATTCCATAGCAAGCAAGAAATACTCCTATTACTATCATTAACATCCATCTTTTCATTTTTGCTTCTTTTTTAAACCATCTAAAAAAACCTTTCATTTTGTCTTTTCTTATTCCTCTCTTTCCTTTTTGCTTATACTATTTTTCTTATTCCCCTATTACTTCAACTTCAAGTTCTATAATTTTTCCAAATTTTTCATAAACTGTTTTTGTCACATATTCTACCAAATCTAAAATATCTTTTGCGGTTGCATTTCCTGTATTTACAACAAATCCTGCATGTTTTAAAGAAACCTGTGCTCCGCCTATAGTATATCCTTTAAGCCCTGCATCATCTATCAATTTTGCTGTTATAAAATTGTTGCCTCTTTTAAATGTACTTCCCGCACTTGGCATAGTAGTTGGCTGTTTTTCTTTTCTTAAAGAATTGTACTCTTCCATTTTTTCTCTTATTTCTTTTGCATTTCCTCTTTCTAATTCTAATATTGCTTCTAAAATAATTTCCTTTTTTTCTTTAAAACGACTATGCCTATATGAAAAATTCATATTTTCATTTTGTAAAGTATAAACTTGCAAATTTTCATCAATACACGTTACTTCTTTTACAACTTCTCGAATTTCCTTTCCATAAGCTCCAGCATTCATATATATTGCTCCACCTATAGTTCCAGGAATTCCGCGTTGCAAATTCAAAACCTGCTATTCCTTGTTTTTGTAAAATATTAGCTAACATTCCAAGTTTTACTCCAGCACCTACTTTTGCAATTACACCCTTTGAATTTTCTTCTATCTTTATGTCGTCAAACTCTATTTTTAGCACAATTCCCCTAAAACCATTATCTTTTACTAATATGTTACTACCATTTCCCATTATGTAATAAGGTATTTTTTTTTCATTTATATAACTTAGTATTTTTATTAGTTCATCTCTTGTTTTTACCCTTATCCATATATCAGCTTTTCCTCCAACTTTAAAAGTTGTATGCTTAAACATTTCTTCATTTTGCTTTACCACTAATTCTGGCATATTTTCTTTTAAATGATTATATACTTCTTGTATATCCATTTTATCACCTCTTGTTTCTAATATATGAATTTAGTATATTTTTATGTTTCTTATTCTATCATTTTTCATAATAATTTACAATGTTTTTCTTGAATTTTACTTTTTTACTTGAAAAATATGTAGAATATTGTATAATATTAGTATATAGAATTTTTAAGGAGGAATTATTATGTTCTGTAAATATTGTGGTAAAGAAAGCGAAACTGAAGTTTGTGAAGAATGCCAAAAAAATAAAAGTGAAGGAACTGTTGAAGTTGAAGCTACAAGAGTAGAAAACACAAACTCTTCTAACTCAACAGCAAAACCAAAATCTAAAATAGCTGCAGGTTTACTTGGTATCTTTTTAGGTTCTTTAGGTATTCACAACTTTTATTTAGGCTATACAGGTAAGGCTATTGCTCAATTATTAATTACTTTATTAAGCTGTGGCTTTTTAGCTGTTGTTTCTTCTATATGGGGATTAATTGAAGGAATTTTAATTTTAACAGGAAGCATTGATACAGATGCTGATGGTAACCCATTAGGTGACTAATTTAGTTAATTATATAAACATTATTGTTTTTTATAATTTTATTTTATTTGAATTACAAAAAGAAAATTGACTTTAGCTTTTGTTACTTTTTAGTAACTTTGCATAAAGTCAATTTTCTTTGTATAATCAAGAAAAAAATAACAGATAATTTCTTATCTGCTATCTTTTATTGGCTCCCCTTGTTGGACTCGAACCAACGACCTATCGGTTAACAGCCGAGCGCTCTACCAACT
>USFC01000048.1 GCA_900553865.1 uncultured Clostridium sp. | reverse complement strand
TTCCCAATTGGGGACTGTCCCTAATTGGGAAAAGTGCTATTTTACTATTACCTTAAAATCATAGGCATTTGCATAATCTGATGTTACAACACAATTCAATTGTTGCACGCCACCAGCCTTTGTTTTTCCTATTAGTCCTGTTATTGTTGTTAACTCATTTCCATTTTTATTTAGTAATACTATATCAACCAATGTTATTTCTTTATCTTCGCTACTTTCTACATCTGCTAAAAATACTGTTTGGTCATTTTTTGAAGTTAATTGAATATTATATATTTTTAGCTTATCCACCATTTTTGTTTCGTTTAATTTTGTACTTACATTCAATTTTGTACCATCTTCTAAAATTCTAGTAAATTCCTCTTCTTCATTAATTCCTTCTACTATGTTTTTTTGGCTTTCTTTCTGATTTTTCACTATTGCTAATATTGCCATTATCAATACTATGCCCAATAATATTATTATTAATATTTTTTCTTTCTTTTTCACTTGATTTTCCCCTTACTTAAATATTATTTTTATGGTATGAGAATACGTATGTAATCCTTTTCTTTTATCTGCTACGCTTGCTTCATAAATTGTAAAATCTGTGTCCTCTGAAAATGTTTTTTCTGTATTATCTATATATATTTTACTTATATTTTTCAATTGTTCTTTATCTATTGTAAATACATTACATCCTCCGCCACTATTTCCATGCCAATATGACCATGTTTGTGTACTTCCTCCAGTTTCTTCATATGTACCATATATTGAGAACTCGGCTGAGCATTCTACTGTTTCCCTTGGAAATGAAAAATTCATTGTTACATTTTCTGTCATTGTATTTGTCAAATGTTCTGTAATTCCTGCTTTTGTTGCTGTTAATGATTTTCCTACATTTTGTACATCTGTATATGTTTCTGATACTAGACCACTTGCCATTATACTTCCTTCTTCTGTTCCTAAAGTTTCCACACTTGTTAAATATTTTGAATTTTCAGCTGATATATTTACATACTGCATTGTCATTGTTCCTCTTTTTCCGTCACCGTCAGGGCATACCCAGTCATATGATTTATACTTTAAGGAATATTTTTTATATTTCGAAATTGTATTTGCGGTAAATGTAATATTTTTTTCTGGCATCGTAAATGTATAACTTTGTGTTGTTACTTCTGCCTCTCCTGTCCATTTTTGCCAAGAATAATCTGATGAAACTATTGCTGATATTGTTACCTTTGCTCCTGGACTATATGTTCCTGCTCCACTAACACTTGTTACTCCTTCATCTCTATTTAAAGTTACTGTATATGTTGCTAATGTTTTTATTTCTATTGTTTTACTTCCTACATTTCCTGCAATATCTTTTATTTCAACCTTTATTGTATAACTTGTATTTTGATTTAGTCCAGTTGCTATACATGTTGAGCTTGATGTATTTTGCTTTTCTACATATGAGCTATCTGCCTTTCCCGTTTCTTTTATATAAAATTTATATGTTTCACTTATTCCAGATTCATTATCTGCTACACTAGCTACTACTGTTATACTATCTGTTGTTACATTGCCTTTAGTTAATGTTGCCGTTGGGGCAATTGTATCTTTTACTTCAAACGTTGCATAATCTCCACTAGATTGTCCTGTCCTATCTTCTAATTTTGCATATATTTTATCCCCATGAACTAGCCCTGATATTGTTTCTCCATTTGATATGGTAGTCCATGAACCACTTACACTATTTTTTTGATATTTAATCATATAATTAGATGTTGTTGATATTGCTGTACTTGCTTTTCCACCACTCCAAGACACATTACTAAATGTTATATTTCCTACTGCAGTTATTATTGTTGCTGTTTTTATTTGTTTATATTCACTTATGTTTCCTGCTTCATCTTTTACCCAAACATAATATTCCTTTGATTGTATCTTTCCTCCTACACTTACATTTAAATTTTTAAGGTTTGTGCATGACGTAAAACTTGTTGGTTTTGTAGCATTTTCTGTTACTGCATACCCTATTATTCCACTTGCTTCATCTTTCGCTTTTATTGTTATTGTATTTGTATCAGCTGTAGTTTCTGTTATCATTGGCTTTTCTTTGTCTATTTTTTCTACTTTTATAGCCATTCTACTTGTTTCATTTATTCCATTCCACAATCTTATTGCTATTGTTTCATTTGCCTCTGATACAATTCCTGAATTTGTATAGTCTTGCCAGTCTGCTGTTTGATAATCTATTGTCGTTGCATTTTCTGGTAATTTTGCATATTGAAGTTTTATTCCTGTTAAATCTTTATCAGTTTTTATTTCTATTTTTGTAGTCTTGCTTGCATTTGTCCATCCAATAGGAGTTGTTGTTGAAACTAACTCACCTTGGTTTAGCACAGGCATTTCTCCTATTTTTCTTATTATTTCTCTTTCTACCTGTCCATTTTGATTTATTACTTCTGTTTTTAAATAATACGCTTTATTACTAGTCAAATTTGAATAGGTATATTCTCCACTCTTATTTTCTTGTTTAAATTCATATTGACCATCTATTTTTTCTTTTATATAAAATTTATATTTTTCTGCTCTTTGTGCCTCAACTTTTGCTGTTATACTATTGACTGTATCACTAATTTTCACTTTTACTATTCGTGGTTTTAGAGCTTTATTCTTTCCCATATATGTTATTATTAGGCTTTCATCTTCCCTGTGTTCTATTAAAAAAGTATATCCATCTGCTATTGTTATATAAGCATTTCTTTCATCTATTATTTCTATTTCGTCTATACTAAAATTTACCTCATTTGGTTTTTGAACCTGTTCTAAATATTCATTTACAGTTATTATTCCTTTTTCTTTTTCCGTAATTGCATTTCCTTTTACTAATTCCAGTTTTTCGCTTAATTCTGCAATTTTATGTTCTTCTCTTGCAGTAGCTCCTCTTTTTATTATTCCATTTTCACCAAACAATACAAATACACTTATTCCTGCAAAAATTATTAAAAGTAAAATTGTTATTACTAATGCAATTAATGTTATTCCTTTTGAGCTATTTACTTCATTTTTATATATTTTTTCAAGAATTTCTACTCTTTGTATATTTTTCATCTTTTACTATTCTCCTTCTTTTGTTTTTACCTTTTATTTTTGCTTTTTCATAATAATATTACCATTTGTTTATGATTGTGTCAAATACTATACCAAATATTTAAAAGAACAAAAGAGGCATGATTAATATTTTTAGACATTTTATCAAACTTTTCATGACTCGTCTTTGTTCGCCCGCCAAATTTTATGTACTAAAATTTGTGTGGAATATTGAGCAAAGCTTTTTTATTTTCCCAATTAGGGACAGTCCCCAATTGTTACTTTTTCCCAATTGGGGACTGTCCCTAATTGGGAAAATAAAAAAACAGCCCCGCCTCGGCCGTAAGCTGAAAGAAATTTTTATACCTGTTTACACAGGTGGGTGTCTTGTTGAAAGCTTCTGGGTTTCTCACAAAGATGTGCAAGCCTACACGCCACTTTCAAAGGCGGACTCCCTTTTTTTATTTGTTGGTAATAAAATTTCAATCTATACGCACCAGGTAGGGATGCTTTTAAATTTCTTTTGTAAACATATATTATCACAGGTTTTACTCTTTTTCAATTTTACTTTTCATTAAAATTGCTCATTTAACATTATTTACTCGTCTTTTTCTTCATTTTTCTTACTTTATATAACTTATTTTATATTTTTTATTATTTGTAAAATTTTATTTTTTATGCTAGACTTTTATTCTTAATTTTCTATTACATCTCTTTTTAGCTTATTTTCTTGCACTACTCCCGTTCCTATAAATTGCTTATTTTCATTATATATTCTATATATTCCAGTTTTATTTTCAATCTTTATTTTTACTCCATTTAAAAACATTTCTAAGTTTTTTTCATTTAACACTATTTTTTCCTTTTCTTTAAGCAATTCTTCCATTGTTATTATGTTTAAATCTTCGTATTTTTTATTTTCAATGTATTCTTCTAGCTTTTCTATTGTTATTGCTTCTTCTAGACCAAATTTTCCAACCTTGGTTCTATTTAATTCTTTCATGTATCCTATTGTTCCTAATTTTATAGCTATATCTTCACATAAAGTTCTTATATATGTGCCTTTTGAGCATTGCACTTTAAATTCAATTTCTTGCTTTTTAATATCTACTTTTTGCAATTCTATATTATATATTTCTATTTGTCTTGGCTGAACTTCTACATTTTCCCCTCTTCTTGCATACTCATAGAGTTTTTTCCCTTTTACTTTTATTGCTGAATACATTGGAGGCACTTGTGTTTGCTTTCCTGTAAATGAATTCAATACTTTTTCTATTTGTTTTGTATTTTCTAGCATCTTTCTATCTACTTCTTTTTTTTCTAGAACTTTGCCTTCTCCGTCTAACGTATCTGTTCTTATCCCTAATTTTAAAGTTACTTCATACTCTTTATCGTGTTCTATTAAATATTTTGAAAGTTTTGTTCCAGAGTTTAAAAGCAAGGGCAATACTCCTGTGGCATTCGGGTCTAATGTTCCAGTATGCCCCACTTTCTTTATATTTAATAATTTCTTTACTTTAGCTACAACATCATGTGAAGTATAATTTTTAGGTTTATTTATTACTATTATTCCATTTAACTTTTGCAATTTTTCACCTTCTTAGTGTTAAAATAAGCTATTGAAGACGAGGCATTTTAGTTTAACCCCTACTAAACTAAATCGGCCCCGTCCCTAATAGTTTACTTTATTTTATATGTACTTTTACTTCATTTACTATTTTTTCTTTTACTTGTTCTAAGCTTTGTGCTATGGTGCAACCTGCTGCATGTATATGCCCTCCGCCGCCAAATAGCAAGCATACATCTGAAACATTTACATAGTCGTTTGAACGAAGTGAAACTTTAAATCCTTTTTGAGTTTCTCTTAAAAATATTGAAACCTCAACTCCTTCTATATTTCTGCCTTCTTCTACTATTCCTTCAAAATCCCCTGTTTCTGCATTTGCTTCTTCTATATCCTCTTTTGTAACATAGGTAAAAGCTATTTTACCTTCTTTAAAAAATTCCATTCTTTCTATTGCTCTTTTTCTTAATTCAAAATTAGCTTTTGTCATTGTATTCATTACTCTTTTATAAATGTCTGAAACATTTACTCCTGTTTGCAATAGTTCTGCTGCAAATTCAAACGTTTCTGGTGTTGTACTTTGATATTGAAATCCACCTGTGTCTGTGATAATTCCAGTTAAAAGGCAAGTACCTATTTTCTTATCTATTTCTACTCCAAAGTATTGAATTATGCTTATTAATGTTTGTGCACATGCTGGTGCATCTGGATTTACATAGTTATAGTCACCATACATTGTATTTGTTCCATGGTGATCTATTGTAACTTTTACTTTGGCATCCTCAAAGTAGTTTGCCCAACCATTTAACATTTTTATGGTTGCACAATCTAGTGCAATTGCTAAATCATATGGCTCTTTTTGTCCTTCTTTTTTTACATTTTCTATTTCTGGTAAAAAGTTATATACTCTTGGAAGTTCTGGAATAATAATATCTGGTTCTTTTCCCATTTCTTTTAACGCAATATACATTCCTAAGCTACTTCCTATTGCATCTCCATCTGGATTCTCATGAGTTAATATTACTATTTTTTTAGCTTTTTTTATTTCTTCTAATATGTGTTCTAGGGTCATTTTTCTCTCCTTTTTGCTTCAAAAGAACGAATTTTTTGGCAATTCTATGTCAAAAAACTCCGTCCTTTTTTCACTATTTGTTTAAATCTTTCAAAATCGCATCTATTTTCATTCCGTATTCCATTGAATCGTCTTTTTCAAATACTAATTCTGGTGTAATTCGTAAATTAACTCTTTTTGCAATTTGACTCCTCATAAATCCTGCTGATTTTTTTAGTGCTTCCATTGTTTTTTCATTATTTTTAGAGTTTAATATGCTTACATATACTTTTGCGTATTTTAAATCTGGAGTTATTTTTACTTTTGTTACACTTATCATTCCTGTTGCTTCAGGATTTTTCAATTCATATGAAATAATTTGGCTTAATTCTTTTTTTAGTTCTTCATCAATACGATTTAATCTATTTTCATTTTTTGGCATATTGCCCTCCTTTTATCTTTTAACTTCTTCCATAACGTACACTTCTATAATATCCCCTTCTTTTAGGTCATTATAATTTTCAATTTGCATACCACATTCATATCCTTTTGCAACTTCTTTTACATCATCTTTGAAACGTTTTAAGTTTGCAAGTTTTCCTTCATGTATAACCACATTATCACGTAATACTCTTACCCCTGCATTTCTTTCAATTTTTCCATCTAATACATATGCACCTGCTATTGTTCCCACATTTGAAACTTTAAATACTTGTCTTACTTCAACATTTCCAATAACTTTTTCTTCATAAATTGGGTCAAGCATACCTTTCATTGCTGCTTTAACATCATCTATTGCTTGGTATATAACTGAATATTGTTTTATTTCAACTTCTTCTTTTTCAGCTGCTTGTTTTGCAGTTGCAACTGGTCTTACATTAAACGCAATTATAATGGCATTTGAAACTTTTGCTAAAGTTACATCAGATTCTGTAACAGCTCCTGCTGCACTGTGTATAACTCTTACTCTAACTTCATCATCAGATAGTTTTTCTAAAGATTGTTTTATTGCTTCAGCACTACCTTGTACGTCTGCTTTAACTATAATATTTAATTGTTTTAATTTTCCTTCTTCCATCTGGCTAAATAAATTGTCTAAAGTAACTGGTGCCATTTGATTTATAGATTTTTCTCTTTGTGCACGTTTTCTTCTTTCTATTAAGTGTTTTGCCATTTTTTCGTCTTTAACTTCATAGAATACCTCACCAGATTCTGGAACTTCTGTTAATCCCATTATTTCAACTGGCGTAGATGGCCCAGCTTTCTTTACTTTTTGACCTTTGTCATTTTTCATAGCTCTAATTCTACCAATTGAAGAACCTACAACTATTGTATCTCCAACATCTAATGTTCCTCTTTGTACTAGCATTGAAGCAATTGGACCTTTTGATTTATCTAGTCTTGCTTCTATAACTGCACCTTTAGCTTGTTTATTAGGATTTGCTTTTAACTCTAATACATCTGCTTGTAATAATACCATTTCTAATAGTTCATCGATATTTGTATGTTGTTTAGCTGAAATAGGCACGTAAATTGTATCTCCGCCCCATTCTTCTGGTACTAATTCATATTTCATTAATTCTTGTTTTACTTTATCTACATTTGCTTCTGGTAAATCTATTTTGTTTACTGCAACTATAATTGGAATTCCTGCAGCTTTAGCATGGTTAATAGCTTCTACAGTTTGTGGCATAACACCATCATTTGCTGCTACTACTAATATTGCAATATCTGTAATTTGAGCACCTCTAGCACGCATGCTTGTAAAGGCTTCGTGTCCTGGTGTATCTAAAAAAGTGATATCTCTTCCATTAATGTTTACCATGTATGCACCTATTGCTTGTGTAATTCCCCCTGCTTCGCCTTCTATTACATTAGTTTTACGAATTGCATCTAATAGTGAGGTTTTTCCATGGTCTACGTGTCCCATTACAACAACTACTGGTGGACGTGGTTGTAATTCATCTTCTTTGTCTTCTGAATCATCGAATAGGATATCTTCTTCTCTTACTTCTTCTTTCTTTTTAGCATTTACACCAAATTCTTCTGCTACTAGGTAAGCTGTGTCAAAGTCTAAATTATTATTTATTGTTGCCATTATTCCAAATCCAAATAATTTTTTAATAACTTCTGCTGATGTTTTCTTTAACTCTACTGCTAAATCTTTAACTGTAATAGATTCTGGAATTGTAATTTCTGTTAATTTGAAGATTTTTTGTGTTCTTTCCTCTTGTGCCTTAGAAGCTTTTTTCTTATTTCTTTTTCCTCTTGCTGTTGTCAAATCGTAATAGTCAAGCATTCCACCTTCTTGGTCATCAAACATATTTGATAGTCTATCTACTTGTTTTAGGTCTTTTAATTTTCCACCATCAAATTCTTCATTAAATCTTCCGCCTTTTTTATTTTTGGCTGCTTTTTGGTTTTGGTTTTTTTCTTCTTTTCTTTCAAATTTTGCCTTGTCTATTGCTTTATTTCCAAAATCTCTTTGATTTTCTTTTTCTACTATGTCTGTAGCCATTATATCTTTTATGTTTTTATCAATTCCTCTTTCATCTAATGGTCTTCTTTCACGATTAAAGTTTCCGCCATTTTGGTTTCTATTTTGATTATTTCTAAAACCATTATTTTCGCGTCTTTGAAATCCGTTATTTTCTCTATTTTGGAAATTGCCTCTTTGGCCATTTCTTTCCCTATTTTGATATGAATTTTGACCATTTCCTCTATTATTCCTATTTTGATATCCACCATTTTGGTTGTTTCTATAATTTGAATTTCTATTATTATTTTCCCCTGCTCTGTTTGTGTCTTTAGTTTGTCTTTCTTTTTGTTGTTTCATTTCTACCATATTTTCTTGTTTTTTATTAATTTCCTCTTTCTTTTCTTCTTGAAGTATTTCTTTTTTTACTTCTTTTATTTCTTTAGCCTCTTTTACTTCTTCTTTTTTAGGCTCTTCTTTTTTGCTTTCTTCTTTTTTACCAATTCCAAATAATTCACTAACTGTCATTGGTTTTGTTGGCTTATTTCTATATACAATATTGTAGTCTGCATTTTTATTTCTTTCTACAAAACCAACTTGTTTGTTTTTTTGTTCTTTTTTTGCTACTTCTTTTTGTTTTTCATCTTCATCTGCAATTATAACTTCTCTTCTTATAATTACAGGTGCTACTTTTTTGCTTTCTTTGCTTTTTACATCATTTTTTTTGCTATCTTGCTTTTTATCTTCTGCTTTTTCTCCTGTTCCTTTTTTTGCAATTGCACTTTTTATTCTTTCTGCTTCTTGCTTTTCTACACCACTCATATGGCTTTTTACTTCTATTCCTAATTCATGTGCTTTTTCTATTACTTCTTTACTGGTTAAGCCTATTTCTTTTGCTATTTCATGTATCTTTATCTTACCCAATAACTTCACCCCCATCAATTCTATTTAACATTTCTTTTGCGAAATTCTCATTTTTTATAACAATAACAGCCTTATTTTCTTGCCCTATGCATTTACTTATTTTATCAATTGTTCCATATATTCTAAACGGTACGTTTTTATTTGTACATGCCATTTCAAAATTCTTTTTTGTTCTATCACTGCAATCTTCAGCTACAATAACAAGTTTTGCTTTATTCTTTTCTATTGTTTCTTTTGCGCTTTCTGTTCCAAAACTTATTTGTCCTGCTCTTCTTGCTAGTCCTAATAGACCATATATTTTATTTTCTATCAACCTTTTTTTCACCTCTTAAGCAGTATTTTAAATCTTCATACATTTTTTCTGAAATTTCTGTTTCAAAGTTTTTTTCTAATTTTTTCCCTTTAATTGCTTTTTCTAGGCACTCCATATTTTCACAAATATATGCACCTCTACCGTTTGCTTTTCCAGTTTTATCTATAAAAATTTGGCCTTCTTTATTTTTTACAATGCGTACTAGCTCTTTTTTTGGCTTTATCTCATTACATCCAATACATTTACGTTTTGGCAATTCTTTCAAATTTATCACACCTTTATTTCATTGTATTCTAAGACTAGCTCATTATTCCAAGCTTTCTTATTCTTCTATAGTTTCTTCTTTTTCACTTTCTGCATTTTCTTCCGCATTTTGTGAAATTTCTTCATTTTGCATAGAAGCTATCATATCTCTGAATTGACTTTCGCTTTTTATATCTATTTTCCAATTTGTAAGTTTTGCAGCTAATCTTGCATTTTGTCCTGCTTTTCCTATTGCTAAAGATAGTTGGTCATCTGGAACTATTACTTGTGCAAAACGTTCTTCTTCTTTTATATCTACTGCCATTACTTGTGCTGGAAGCAATGCTGAAGAAATATATATTGCTGGGTCTTCATTCCATTCTATAACATCTATTTTTTCTCCGTTTAATTCATTTATAATGTTTTGAATACGTATTCCTTTTTGTCCTACGCATGAACCTACTGGGTCAATATCTGGGTTTTGAGAATATACTGCAACTTTACATCTTTTTCCAGGGTCCCTTGAAACGCTTTTTATTTCTATTAATCCTTCATATATTTCTGGAATTTCAAGTTCGAATAATTTTCTTACAAAATCACTATGTGCTCTTGATATCAAAACTTGTGTACTTCCTTTTAATCCTTTTTCTACATCTATAATGCATGCTCTTATTTTGTCATTTACATGATATTTTTCTGTAGGTATTTGCTCTTTTACTGTCATTATTCCTTCAATTCTTCCTAAATCAACTACAACTACTCCTCCGTCTGCTTTTTGAACTATTCCTGAAACTATTTCTCCTTTTCTTTCATTGTATTCATTGTATAAAAATTCCCTAGATGCTTCTCTTATTTTTTGAATAATTACTTGTTTTGCTGTTCCTGCTGCAATTCTACCAAAGTTCTTTGGTATTAATTCTTGTTCATACACATCTCCTACATTGTATTTTTTATCTATTGCTCTTGCTTCTTCTAGTGACATTTGTGTTTTTGGATTTTCTACTTCTTCTACTATTTCTTTTTGCATATAAACATGAATTTCACCTGTTTCTTTGTCCATTGTTATTTTTACATTTTCATCTTCACAATCATAATTTTTTTTGTAGGCTGTAACTAATGCTGTTTCTATGGCTTCTAGTAAATATTCCTTTTGTATTCCACTTTCTTTTCCTAGTTCTTCCATTGCTAAAATTAAATTTGTGCTATCAATTGCTGGCTCATTTCCTTTTTTCTCTTTTTTCTTCATTTTTAAAATCCTTCCTTTCCATTTCATTGTTTTAAAATATTTTAATAATTTACCAATTATATTTTAATTTCATTTGTGAAATATTTTTTCTTTCTATTTCTATCTTTTCTTTGTTTTCTAGTTCTATTTCTATTTTTTCTTCATCAAAGCTTTGTAATGTTCCTACATATTCTTTTTGCTTTTCTATTGGTTTAAATAGTTTTACTTCTATTTGTTTTCCAATAGTTCCTTGTAAATGTTTGTCTTTTCTTAATATTCTTTCTACTCCTGTAGAAGAAACTTCTAAAAAGTACATTTCCTTTATAGGGTCTTTTTCATCTAATATAGGATTTATTTCATTGCTTACTTTTTCACAATCATTTAAGTCTATTCCTCCTTCTTTGTTTATAAATATTCTTAAGAAGTAATCTTTTCCTTCTTTTGAATATTGTACATCATAAAGTTCATAGCCTAGTTCTTCTATTTTTTTGCTTATTAAGCTTTCTACTTTTTCTTCTATACTTGCCAAAGTTTTTCCCCCTTTTTAGCACTTTCTTCATATTATAACTTTTAGCAATTTTGCCTTGTTATTAAGTTTTTGTATTGCCAAACCTATAATACAGTGAAAGAGCGGAATTTGTTTCCGCTCTTTGCTAACTCATTTTGTTTACTTTATTAGTATATACCTTTTTTGCCTAAAATACAAGTGTTTTTATGATTTTTTTGTGATTTTTTCCTATTTCACATAAAGTTAAGGCTTTCAGGAGTTCTAAAGGCTGACAAGCACGGCGCGGAAGCCAATATAGCAACCGCTACCGCCAACATCACGATTGAACGCACATATACCAGTATTTGAACCAACCCAAAAGTAGCCACCATAACTGAAGAACGGAGCACCCAAGGCTGGGAAATAAGAGCTGTCGCTCATCCATGAGCTGTAATTCCATCCATTTTCTGGCGTTCCTGCCTTTCCACTATTTGTTTCCCTTACTGCATCTCCATATATTTTTGAATTTGCCACAAAATTTTGCTGACTTGCTATATCTATATTGGTTATTTTATTTCCTTTTGAATCTTTTTCATTAAATGGATATACTGTTGTATATTTTGTGCTTTCCGTTTTTAAAGTAT
>USFC01000047.1 GCA_900553865.1 uncultured Clostridium sp. | reverse complement strand
TTTTAATAAATGTAAAAAAATATTATAATTCCAAAAAAGAAATAAAATTAATATCAATTATTAGTGGAAGCTTAATAATATTATTATCATTTTGCATATATTGTTTATTATTAAGAGGTCAATTTTTTATAAAAGAATTAGAATTACCACTTCTTCAAATAGTATCAGAATTTGGTATAATATATAAATATATATACAGTTTTGTAATAATAGCATCAATACTTACTTCAGCCGTTTCAACAGGATATAGCTTTTTAGAAAACGTAAGTAAAAATAAAAAAATGTATCAAATAAATTTAATAATAATGTGTGTGACAGGAATATTTATTTCAAATATAGGATTTTCAAAATTAGTACAAATTTTATATCCATTATTTGGAATACTTGGATTTATGCAAATAATA
The DNA here is from genome assembly GCA_900553865.1 of uncultured Clostridium sp. Taxonomy (GTDB): domain Bacteria; phylum Bacillota; class Clostridia; order TANB77; family CAG-508; genus UMGS1663. The sequence goes on along the minus strand of USFC01000047.1, from coordinate 11,935 downwards.
TTTTTATTAAATAAAAATAATTAAAAATACTTGAAAAATTCAATAAAAACTGATATAAAGAAGTAAAGAAAAAAAGGAGAAACAAATGAAGGTAATAGGTATAGAAGAAGGCCGAGAAAAAATAAAAAAAATAAATAAAAAAAAATTAACTGTATTAATAATTATAAGTGTACTTATATTAACATCAATCATACTTTTTTGCGTATATATGGGAAATAAAACCTTTAGAGATTTTATGGATAAATATGTATTAATGAAAAATGTTACAGAAAATAACCTTAATTCCATTACATTAGAAGAGCCAGAAAATATACAAGTATATGCGTATGATAAATATATTAGTGTATTTTCACAAAATAAATTAGTAGGATATAATTCTAATGGAAAAAAAGAATATGAACTTTCAGTAGAAATAACTAATCCAATAATAGACACAAATAATAGATTTTTATTAATTGCAGAAAAAGAAAAGCAAAGAATTTATTTAATATCTGGAAATAATATAGTTTGGCAAAAAGATTTAGAAGGAAATATAAGCAGAATAAATGTAAATAAAAATGGATATGTGTCAGTAATAATAACAGGAACAACATACAAATCAATAATACAAACCTTCGATAGCCAAGGAAATGAGATGTTTAAAACATATTTATCAAATTCAATAGCAATGGATAGTGATATATCATCAGATAACAAATACATGAGCTTTGCAGAAATAAGCACAAATGGTACAACTGTACAGTCCAGAATAAAAACAGTTTCTATTCAAAAAGCAAAGGAAAAAGAAGCATCTTCAGACCCTATTATAAGTAACATAGCATCACCAACAGATAGTGTAGCATTAAGTATAAAATATCAGGATTCAAATAGATTAGTATGCATGTATGATGATTCAATCCATATATTACAAAATGGAGCAGATGAAGAATTGCTTAAACTAAAAGAAGATGGACAAAAAGTAGTTTTTGGAGATATAAAATTAAACAATTTTGTAGTTAGAATATTAGAAAAAAGTGTACTATTAAGTACGCAAAGTACTGTAGAATTTGTAAACGTAGGAAGCAAAAAAACAAATATATATACAATAGATAGTGTTGTAAAAGAAATATATGTTAATAACAATTACATAGCTCTAAACTTAGGTTCAGAAGTATATTTTGTAGGAACAAATGGATGGCTTAACAAAAAATACACATCAAGCCAAGAAGTTAGAAAAGTAGTTATAAACAATGAATGCGCAGGAATTGTTTATAGAGATAAAATAGAAATTATAAATTTATAGGGAGGAAAAAAATGTCAGTTATAATTGATTTAATTATAGTAGGAATAATATTACTTTGCGTAGGGTTAGGCTATAAAAAAGGCTTAGCAAAATGTGCAATAAAAATATTATCATTTGCAATTGCAATAGTTGTTGTAGCAATTTTATATAAACCAGTAAGTAATTTAGTTATAAAAAATACACAAATAGATGAAAACATTGAGCAATCTGTTATAAACTTAATAGGAAAAGACATTTCAGAAGAAGGAAAAATAAGCGAAGATACAAATCTTCCAAAAACAATGGTAGAGCACATAAATAAAGAAGTAGAAAGTGCAGTAGGGGAAACAAGAGATAATATAGTAAAAAATGTAGCAAAAGAAATAGCAGTAGCAAGCATAAATATTATTGTAGCAATAGCGCTATTTGTACTTGTAAGAATAGGATTAATATTTGTAAGTGCACTATCAAAAATAATAACAGATTTACCATTAATAAAACAAGTAGATAAACTAGGAGGAATTATATATGGAGTTTTAGAAGCAGGAATTATAATATTTGCAGCATGTGCATTAATTTCATTTATAAGCCCAATGATAGAGCAAACAGGAATAATTGTAGCAATAAATAAATCATTTATAGGTGGAATGTTATATAACAATAATTTATTATTAAAAATAATATTTTAAGAAAAAAATAAAAACGTCTATGAAAATAGAGGTTTTTATTTCGCTAAAAAATTAATATTATGTAAAAAATAAACGAAAAATATTGATATTTTTAGCATTGTTTGTTATACTCTTAGTATGCCAAAAATTGGGAGTGAAAAATAGTGAAAAAAGAAACAAAAGTAGAAAATAAAAAAGAAAAAAAGAAAAAAAGCATAGTAGGAAAAATATTTAAAACAATATTATTAATAATATTATGTGCAATTATTATATATGGAATATACTTTGGAATACAATACATAAAACACAAAAAAAATATGAAAGGAAAAGAATATGACCCATTATCAGCAGTTGCCTTAGGAATAGACCCTCAAAAATTAAAAGATATAGGAAGACTTAATGTTTTAATATTAGGGGAAAGTGGAATACCGGGGGAAGATTACAAATTAACAGACAGTATAATGGTAGCCTCATACAATCCACAAACACAGCAAGCATCTTTATTATCAATACCTAGAGATACATATGTTGGAAAAAAAGATAAAAATACAGCAACACAAAATTATTTAGCAAGTTATAAAATCAATACAGTATATAGAAATGGAACTAACATTCCAGAAACAATAGAATGCGTAAATAATGTTACAGGTTTGAACTTAGAAAAATATATATTAATAGATACAGATGCAATAATAGATGTAGTAGATGCAATAGGAGGGGTAACCTTTAATGTGCCAATAGATATGGACTATGACGACCCAACACAAGACTTGCATATTCATCTAAAAGCAGGAGAACAACTAATAGATGGAGAAAAAGCAGAGCAATTACTTCGTTTTCGCCATAACAACGACGGAACAAGTTACCCAGTAGAATATGGGGATAATGACATAGGAAGAATGAGAACACAAAGAGAATTTATACAAGTTACAGCAAAACAATTACTAAAAATAGAAAATGTAACAAAAGTATTAAATTTAATGGATATTGTATTCAAAAATGTAAAAACAAATTTAGACATGGAAACATTAAAATATTATATACCATACATCTTTAAATTTAACACTTCAAACATCGTGTCAGATACACTTCCAGGAACACCAGAAAAATGCAATGGTATATGGATATATACAGTAAATAAAACACAAGCAAAACAAGTAGTAGATGATTTATTTACAGACAAAGTAATAAATTCAGAAGAAAATATAGAAAATCAAAATTTAGTAGAAAACACTAAGGCAGAAGGAAAAAGCACAGAAAAAGGAATAACAATAGAACTATTAAATGGAACACAAAATACAGAAACATTAACAAAAGTAAAAGAAGAACTAAAAGAAAAAGGATATACAATTAGCAAAAGCGGAACAACAACAGAAACCAGCAAAACAACAATTATAAATAGAACAAATCAGTCAAGTCAAAAAGCAAAAGAATTAAAACAAGTGTTGGGGGAAGGCACTATAACATCAGGGTCAGATAATGCAAAAGTAGACTTTACTATCATTATAGGAAAAGATTATAAGTAAAAATAAAAAGGGCTTACATTTAAAATTGTAGCCCTTTTATAAAATTAATTCAGCCAAAATAAATAATTATCTTTATCTTTCTTTTTCTTTGCAGCTCTCTTTTTAGCCTTTTTTCTATTATTTTTATTATTAGACTTTAATAACCAAATCAAAAATAACAAAACAAAAATAATAGAAAGAAAAGTTAAAAAAGTAGTAGTAAAATTAGATTTTTCAACATTATTTCCAGCCAAAAGATTTGAAGAATAAGTATTATCATCAATAGTGTACGAAATAGTACCAACCACCGAATTCTTCTGAATAGGAGCTTCTAAAGGAACCGAAATATCAATTTGAGGATTAATAGAAGCTTCATCAGTATCTTTTTTCAGTAATAAAGTTATATCATTTTGAACCACTAAATTAAGATGTTTAGTAGCAAAAGAAGAATTAGAAATTGTCACTTGCTTCAAAACAGTATTTTCTTGATTAATAGTATAAATTTTATAATGCTCAAAAGCGTAGTTAAACAAGTTTTTACAATCAATATATCTGGCACTTAAACCATTTTCCAATCTTTCAGCACCCAAAATAACAACAATATATTCAACACCATCCTTCTTAGCACTCGCAACAATGCAATTACCTGCGGCATTAGTATATCCAGTCTTAATACCAGTTGCATAAAAATAATAATAATTATCTACGCTATCTCTAGAATCAGGAATAATAAGGTCATTAGTAGCCTTAAAAAAACGAGTTGGTTCAGGAAACTTATTTGTAGCAGGAAGAGTATATTTAGTAGTAGTAACAATCTTCCTAAAAGTTTCATTTTGCATAGCATATCTACCCATCAAAGCCAAATCATAAGCAGTAGAATAATGATTTTTATTATGAATACCATTAGGATTAACAAAATGAGTGCCTGTGCAGCCAATCTCAGCAGCCTTAGTATTCATCATAGTTGCGAAACTACTAATAGAGCCAGCAATATGCTCAGCCAAAACATTAGCAGCATCATTAGCAGAAGGAATTAAAAGAACATTTAGCAATTGCTCAATAGTAAGTTCTTCTCCTTCTTGAAGATAAGCATGAGAATACCCAACAGGAACAGAATAAATAGCTTCATGACTTACAGTAGCAATATCCGTCAAACTGCAATGCTCTAAAGTAAGAATAGCAGTCATTATTTTAGTAGTACTAGCAGGGTAAATTTTTTCATAAGCACTTTTTTCGTAAATAACCTTTCCAGTAGAAGACTCCATAAGCAAGCAATGAGGAGAATAAGTAGTTATATCAACATTACCAGCAAAGGAGGTGGTAGAAAAAGCAAGTACTACAAAAGAAAAAATAAAAATAAATATTAAAAATTTATTAAAACACATATTTACAAAATTCATATATTCCTCTTTCATCATATTAATTTATATATTTTATTATTAGTAAAAATCGTTTATGTTACTATAATATAAAAATCAGAAAAATTCAAGATTTTAGAAAGAAGAATATAAAATAAAAATTTTTAGAAGGGAGAAAATCATATAATATTATATGATATAAAAAATATGACAGAAATAATAATAAAAAATAAAAAAATAATATCTATAATTATAGCAATAATAATTCTAATAGTAATAGGAATTTATTTTATAATAAATAACTTTGAAAAAAATGAAAATGAATTTGAAATATCAAATATAGAATTCGAAGAAAATAAAATAGAAAATATTAACGCAGAAATAGAAGAAAAATCACAAATAATTGTACATATAGCAGGAGAAATATTAAATCCAGGAGTTATTTCATTAGATGAAGGCGCAAGAATAATAGATGCAATAAACAAAGCAGGAGGAATAACAAATGAAGCAGACTTAAGTAAAGTAAACTTAGCATATATACTAGAAGATGCACAAAAAATATATATTCCAAACGTAAACGAAAAAGAAATAATAGAAAATATGAGTAGCGAAATTGTAAAAAGCGGAAGCACACAAGAAAATTCAAACACAGGAGAAAAATTAAAAAATGGAGAAAAAATAAATATAAATACAGCAACACAAAAAGAACTACAAAAATTAACAGGAATAGGAGAATCAATTGCGCTAAGAATAATTAATTATAGAAAAGAAAATGGAAAATTTAATACAATAGAAGACATAAAAAATGTTAGTGGAATAGGAGAAAGCAAATTCAATAAAATAAAAAATGACATTATTGTAAAATAAAAAAATGAAAAGTATATAAAAACAACTATTAGAGAAGTTTAAATAAAACAAAAATAAAATGAAATATATGCAAATAATGTGAATATTTACAAATTATTTGCATATATTATAATTATAAAAAATTATATAATTATGTGGCTAATAAGTAAAAATGTCATGAAGTAAAATGTTGAGAAGCGAAAATGTTCAAAAAAATTTATGTAACTACTTGACTTTTTGCTACATTAGCGTTATACTAAAAAAGTCATAGATAATTATTTACTATGTATCGTATAATTATATATCGCGGGGTGGAGCAGTTGGCAGCTCGTCGGGCTCATAACCCGAAGGTCGTAAGTTCGAGTCTTACCCCCGCAACCAAAATAAAATGAAGCATTTGCTAGATTTTAGCAGGTGCTTTTTTCTTGTATTTTTGGGCAAAATTGTCACACTTTGGTCACAATTAGGGCGAGACTGGGCACAGCTAGACAAGTTTTAACAGAAAATGTATTTAAATAATTCACAGGAAGTGGTATAATTGTGGAAAACGAGAGGAGAAACTATTATGGATAAATATTATGAAATAAAAGTAACAATAAGGGAATCACATCCACCAACATGGAGAAGATTACGAATACCGGCAAATATAACATTTAATGATTTAGCAGCAATTATAGAAATTGCATTTGAATGGTGTGGCTATCACTTGTATGAATTTGAAGTAGGTGCGACTTTACATGAGATGGGGCAATTTATAGGAGTACCTACAGAAGATGAATATGGTATAGAAAGTATAAGAGGGAAAACACTAGATTCTGGAAAAGAAAAAATAGATAAATATTTCAAAAAATATAAGAAAATGAAATTTGTGTATGATTTTGGTGATAATTGGGTGCATGATATTATAATAGAAAAAGAAATAGATGAGAAAATTGAAAATCCAATTTGTATAAAAGCAAAATCAGGTGCATATCCAGAAGATTGTGGTGGAACATGGGGATATGAGGAGTATTATCCGAATGATGAAGGAAGAGAAGAGTTAGATATAGATTTTATAAATGATGAATTGGAAGGATATAAAGATTTTGCAAAAGACTTATATGATAGAGATATGTTTTAGAAAATAAAAAAAGATTCAAAACGAATCTTTTATGCAACTATTCTATCAATATGTGTTATCTTTTGTTCTTCATTAGAAGATGGAGATTTTAGAATTTTTACAGAGTCATAAATCTTATAAATACTTTCACTTAATTCAGAGTTATAAAGATTTAAGCAACGATTAATTGTAAATAATAAACTTTGGCGATATTTGTAATCTCTCCATAAAGTATACATATCACTGGCATTGTTTAAATCTACATGGTCTTTATCAAAATATCCTTCTTCTAATATAACAAGTAAATCTTGCAATTCTTCTAATTCGAATAAAGCTCCTTCTAAATTACCTAGGTACCCCCATATGTTACTAAGTTCTTGTTCTTTTTCCATTATATACCTCCTTGAAATTTATAAAAGTATTGTATAAGAATAATGTGAGAGAAAAATGTCAAAATAGTAAAAATTATGTAAATTAAAGAAAGGGATATTATGAAAGTATTAACTATAAAGCAACCATGGGCAACATTAATAATGCAGGGTGATAAAAGATTTGAATTTAGAAGTTGGCAAACTAAATATAGAGGAGATTTATTAATACATGCAGGAAAAGGAATAGACAAAGAAGCAATGAAAAGATTATCAAAATATATTCCAGAAGATTTGCCAGCAGGAAAAATATTAGGAAAAGTAACATTAGTAGATTGTGTGAAAATGTCACCAGAATTTAAAGAGATGTTATTAAAAGAGAATAAAGATATATACACAGATAGTTCTTTTAAAGAAAATTATGGTTGGCAGCTAGAAAATGTAGAAGTATTTGATGAACCAATAGAAGCAAAAGGTAAATTGAGTTTGTGGGAATATGATATGAAATAATTTGTGGAGATGATATTTAAAATGAATATTTTTAAGACATTTGAAAATGAATTAAGTTATAAAGATGGTTTACAACTTGATGGAACTTTTGCAGTAGCTCATATAAATTATGATAAATCACCAATATTTAATGAGGTTGATAGTAAGTATTTAGCTAAAAATTCTAGAAAGACTAGTTTATCATCTGTAGAAAAAATTGAAGATGTTATGAAATATATAAATGTATTCAATGGTACAGAGAAAAATTTTAAAAAAGAAGATAGAATATTATTATGGAAATATTATTGGTTAGAATATATATATGGATTTGATAAACTTATAACTCTATTACCAAATTCAATAATTACAATTTATGTTGCTAGACATGCAGTAGAACTTGGATTAAAATATTTATTATTAAAGAAAACTGGAAAAATATTTAAAACACATGATTTAGAAGAATTATCTAATTTTTTATATTCGGCATATGATATTAATGATAAGTATATGGATGATGTGAATTTATTTTGTGAAAAGTTCTGTAATTATATTGAAGGGGGTAATGTTGAGTATTTTAGATTCCCAGAGTATAACGGAAATACATATTTTGCAGGCAATCGTTTGGATATACAATGGTTATCTTATAATTTTGCATTAATTATATTAAAGTTAATACATTTTGCAGATTTAGATGATGAAATATAAAATGATAACGTAAAAGCTTTTGTGCATATCAATAAATTACATGTATACTGTTAGATGTAAATAAATGAGTTTACATCTAATTTTTTGGTTGTAAAATTATTTACAAAGAATTTAAGCTAGAACATCAAATTACAGAGGTCTTAGAATCTACCAAATTGACAGTTCGGCTTTTATTCCTATTATTAATTTAGTTTTAGATAGTGAGGGCGATTTCGACTCTATATAACAAGCATGATGAAATAATAGTAGAGGTAAAAGGCTTAAATTCAAAAAGAAAGTAGGTGAATAATTTTGAAAACAGTATTAAGTGTAGATGTTGCTAAAAATAAAAGTATGATAATGCTTATGAATAACGATGGAGAGATACTTATTGATACAAAGGAAATCAAGCATAATTTAGGAGAATTTGAAAAAGTAAAAGAAGAAATAGAAGAAATTAATCCAGAAAATCTAACAGTATTCATGGAATCAACAGGTACATACCATTTGCCAGTAGAGAGATATTTTAAAGAGAATGGATTTAATACTTTAGTTATCAATAGTTTAACAACAAAAAATAATTTTGATACGATAAGAAAAACAAAAACAGATAAGAAAGACTGTTACAGACTAGCCAAGTTATTTTTTGTAAATGAAGTAGAATATCACGAAATATCAAAAAAAGATTTATATGCTAATTTAAAAGCAATGACAAGGCAATATTTTTATTTAACGCAAGTAAATATTCGTTGTAAGAATCGATATAAAAGACTAATAAATATTTGCTTTCCAGAATTTGAAAGTTTTTTCGCTCGTAATAGGATTTATGAGGATACAGCTTTAAATTTTATAAAAGCATTTCCACATGCTTATATAGTTAGAGAAAAAAGAATTGATGCTTTATATAATAATTTACGCAAAGTAGATGCTAGACATGATTATTATTATAAAAGATTAGCTAGACAATTAAAAGATGCTGCAATGGACTCATTTCCAGGAGTAGACAAAGACCATGCTGATGTAAAAAACTTATCAGATATGGCTAGTATATTGCAAGAAAACAATAAATTGATAGATGAAATAAGGAAAAATATGATCGAATTAGCAAAGCAATCTCCATATTTTGAGATAGTAAATTCATTTTATGGTATAGGAGAAGTATTAGCAGCAGAGCTTTTAGGAGAATTAGGAGATATTACAAGATTTGATAATCATAAGCAGTTGATAGCTTTTTGTGGTTTAGATCCAGCAATTGTTCAGTCTGGAAAAAGTATAAATGTACATGGAGCAATATCAAAAAGAGGAGATAAATATGCAAGATGGATATTATTTAATATAAGCCAAATGGTAGTTAAATTAGGACATCAATATCCTAGTCATCCAGTTTATAACTATTATTTAATAAAAAAAGCAGAAGGCAAACACTATTACGAAAGCCTAACTGCTTGTTCAACTAAAACTCTAAGAATGTTATATTCTATGTGCAAAAATAATAAACGATTCTTAGAAGAATAAATATAATTAAATTTTAGCATAAAAAAAGTGAAAAAGATACAATTTTTTAAAAAATATATCGTTTTCGCTTGTTTGCCATACAAAAAAATAATATAATAAATTTTAAAAAAAGTACTTGACAAAGATTAGATAGTCAATTTATATAATAGTTCTATAATTTTATAGGGGCGTCAAAATGTCGCCTCTATATTTTTTGAGTATCCTGCTAAAAGCCACGCTTTTAGGCTCTTATTGGTATTCGGGACGTCTCCCTCTTCCAGCAAAATTATTCAAGTAGAATAATTTTGAAAGAATATCCTAATATTATTGAGAAAAACAAATAAATATGGTATATTATATTTGAATTTGGAGGATAAAAATGGAAATAATAAAACCTTTTGTAAAATGGGCTGGTGGAACAGGAAGTTTAATATCACAATTAACAACCATTTGTAGGTGGTGGAGCTGTTTTAATAGATATATTACAAAAATACAATGTGAAATTTTGAGGAAAAAACATTTGATATGATTTTTGCGGATCCACCATATTTTTTATCAAACAATGGTATTACTTGCAGTAGTGGAAAAATGGTAAATGTCAATAAAGGTGATTGGGATAAAACGTTAGGGATAAAGGAAAAACACGAATTTAACAAAAAATGGATAAAATAATAAGCAAATGAAAGATGTCTAGACAACAAGTCTTACAAAACCTTCAGAAAAAAAGCAAGGAAAACATCCAACACAGAAACCTTTAGAAATACTAGAAAAAATCGTGGCGGACACTTAATGGAAGATGTGGTTGAAAGATTTATTCAAAAGGCTGGCTTTAAGAAGAATGAAACATATTTTAAAGAAATGTACTTACAAGATATTGAACAAAAATGGAAATTAGATATGTCATTTATTAGCAATAAAAATACTTCAACCAAAAGATTCGATTTCGTTGTGAAAACAGATAATTGTATTTATGGAATAGAAACAAATTTTTATGCATCAGGAGGTTCAAAACTAAATGAAACAGCTAGAAGTTACAAAATGATTGCAGAAGAAGCAGATAAAGTAGTTGGATTTGAGTTTGTTTGGTTTACAGATGGAATGGGATGGATATCAGCAAGAAATAACTTAAGAGAAACATTTGACAATATGGATAATATTTTCAATATTAATGATATGAAAAATGGAGTGATGAAAAAAATATTTAAGTAAGGAGAGTAAATTTGGAAGAAATAATATATACAATAATAGCTGCAGTTGCATTTGTCATTCCAGGGAGTATAGTCACAAGTATTACAAGAAGAGTTATACCTAAAGGAGAAAATGAGTATAATACAAAAATTTTAGAATATTTTATATATAGTTTTTTTAATTTTTTTATATGGTCAATACTAATATACAATATTTATAGCAATATAGATTGCTGGAAAGAACATTATGTATTATTGTGGCTGGTGATGTTTATAATTATCTTTTTAAGCCCAACTGTGATAGCTTTAGTTATAATATTTATTGCACAGAAAGATGTAATTAAAAAAATATGTACGCACTTTAATCTTGCTTCAGTAGATACAGAACCTTCAGCTTGGGACTTTAAATTTAAAAATATATCTTCAGAATGGGTTATTGTGACTTTAAAAGATGATAATATTATAGCGGGCTTTTTAGGTTCAGACTCATATATTTCACAAAATGAAAAAGAAAGAGATATATACATAAATGAAGTATTTGAAATAGATAAAAATAATAAATGGACTAAAAAGAAGAATACAGATGGAATATTAATCAAAGCAGAAGAAATCAAAAGTATTGAATTTTTTAAGGAAGGAACCAAAAATGAGAGAAAGTAGAAATGTAGTAGGAAAATCAAGAAAACCAAGTTCAAGTATTGTAGCATCACCAAGAAAAAGCTATGGATATAGACCAACGGGAACTAAAACTAGCGAAGGAATTGTTACGCCAGATTGTAGTACAAGCGTACAAAAAAAGCATAAAGAAAAAAATAGATAAACACAAAAAGGCTTCTTCTCATATTATATATAAAAAATATGAGGAGGAGTATTTTATTATGGATTATGAAATAATGATGAATGGAAATGTAAAAATAGGAATGCAGACGGCTTTCCAGTTGCTCCAGCATCCCCTTGGCCGGTGCCAGACATTGTT
>USFC01000046.1 GCA_900553865.1 uncultured Clostridium sp. | reverse complement strand
GTACAAAAACAAGCATAAAATACCCAACTTTTCAAGGGGTAACATATGCCATGAATTATATAAATCACAATGATGCCTTTAACATAGCAAAAGTATTAAATGAAAATGGAAATATATATGGTTTGTCAACCTCAGATTCAGATAGCCATTTAATGAAGAATAGTGAATGGGGAGCATGTAGTTACCTAAGTTTAAGCAAATATGGATTATATGATACAGATATAAAAATAAATAGTGTAAGTTTAAATAGTGGAAGTAGGAAAAGAACCGAAATTGCTGGAAAAAGCGGAGTAGATAGCGTGTATGCTGTAACAGGTTGCTCTGGAGGAAATAGAGATACAAGAATAAATACATTAAATGCAGTAACGGCAAATAAAGCAGATAACAAAGACGGAGCTTATGTATGGAACCAAAAAAATGGCCAAGCTTCAAGTACTACAGGAACAATTTATGGAGTATATGATATGTCTGGAGCAGTATGGGAAAGAACGGCGGCATATGTAGCAAATGGAAATGAAAATTTAAAAAATATTGGAGAATCAATAGCATATAATGGAAATACTTTAAAAACGGAAAGCACAAAATATACAACAGTATATCCATTTAATGAAAACGATTCAAAAGGAAATAAAGTAACAGATTTAGATACAGCAAGTAGACAAAATTTTGTAGCAAACTCAAAAATATATGGAGATGCGGTAAGAGAAACAAATAGTGGAAAAGCAGGAACATCAGAAGATGGTTGGAACTACAGCTCATGGACGAGCGACTACTCTTATTTCCCAACCTTGAACTATCCGTTCTTCAATCGTGGTGGCAACTTATGGAATGGTTCCCTTGCTGGTGTATGTGCGTTCCACCGTAATTCTGGCAATAGCCATTACCACTACGGCTTCCGCGCTGTGCTTGTAAACCTTTAGACCTCTACTGATATATTGAAGGGCACACTTTAAAATTATGCAAACAAAATACGATATCTAAAAATAATATTGAAGAAAGGTTGTAAAAGCCTTTCTTTTTTGGTAAAATATAAAAAGATTTTAACAAGAAAAGAGGAACACTTTGGAACTAGCAGGAGAAATAAAAGAAATTATTTATCAAAATGAAGTAAATAGTTATACAGTAGCAGAATTTGAAACAGATGAAGAAGAAATAACAATAGTAGGGTACCTTCCATTTATAAATGTTGGAGATACTCTAAAATTGACTGGAAAAGTAGTTACTCATCAAGACTATGGGGAGCAGTTTAAAGTAGATACTTTTGAAAAAACAATGCCCAAAAGTTTAAGTTCTTTGGAAAGATATTTATCAAATGGAACAATAAAAGGAGTAGGCCCTGCAACTGCTAAAAAAATAGTAGATACTTTTGGAGAAGAAACACTTCACGTGCTAAAATTTGAGCCAGAAAAGCTTTCAAATATAAAAGGAATAAATAAAGAAAAAGCGATAGCCATATCAGAAACTTTTTTAGAAAACTGGGAACTATGGCAAATTGTAGGTTATTTAGAAAAATTTGGAATAGGTGTTCAAAATGCAAAAAATGTATATCAAAAACTAGGGGCAAATGCAATAGATGAAATAGAAAAAAATCCATATATTTTAATAGATGTAGCAAACAACGTAGATTTTAAAAAAATAGATAAAATTGCAATAGAAAATGGTACAAGTTTAGATTATGCAGAAAGAATAAAATGTGGCATAAAATATGCAATAAATGTAGCATGTACAAATGGTCATTGCAGAGTTTTAAAGCAAAATTTAATTACCTTTTGCAGAGAATTATTAAATGTAACCAAAGAAGAAATAGAGGAAAATATAATAACCCTAAAAGTATTAAATCAAATAGTAGAAGAAAATGGCTGGCTATATTTAACAGCATTTTATACAGCAGAGCAGAACATAGCTGAAAAAATTCAAATATTAATGAAATCAAAAAACATAAAAAAAATAGAAGATATAAAAAAAGAATTAAAAAGCATAGAAAAAAAGTCAGATATAGAATTATCTGAAAAGCAAAAAGAAGCAGTAGAAGCAATTAACGAAAATAATGTATGTATTATTACTGGTGGACCAGGTACAGGAAAAACAACAATTATAAAAACTGTAATAGAACTATACGAAAAACAAGGTAAAAAGGTTGTACTTTGTGCTCCAACAGGAAGAGCAGCAAAGCGTATGACAGAAACTACTGGAAAAGAAGCAAAAACTTTGCACAGACTATTAGAAATAGGAAAGCAAGATGAAGAAAACAAATTAGAAACAGTGGATAGAGAATTAGCACCACTAGATGCAGATGTTGTAATTGCAGACGAAATGTCAATGGTAGATATTTTTATCATGAATTATTTGGTAAAAGCCTTGTACCAAGGAACAAAACTGGTATTGGTAGGCGACGTAGACCAGCTACCTTCAGTTGGACCAGGAAGTATACTAAAAGACATGATTAACTCTGGGAAGATAACAACAATTACATTAAATAAAATCTTTAGGCAAGCAGCAAAAAGTAAAATAATATTAAATGCACATAGAGTAAATGAAGGTGAAAACTTTTTAAAGAAAGAAGATATCGAAGATGAAGCTTTAAATAAAGACTTCTTTTACATAAATGAAACAAACCAAGAAAAAATTTTACATCAAGTAATAACACTTTGCAATGGAAGACTAAAAAACTATGGGGACTACGACTTCTTTAAAAACATACAAGTGCTTACTCCTACAAAAAAAGGAATGTTAGGAACAAAAGAATTAAACAAAACTTTGCAAAAATATTTAAATCCACTGCAAGAAGGCTTGTTTGAAAAGCAAATAGGTGACACTATATACAGAGAACAAGATAGAGTAATGCAAATAAAAAATAATTATGATATATTTTGGGAAAAAATGAAACCAGAGTACGAAACAGGTTCAGGAGTATTTAATGGGGAACTCGGAACCATAATAAAAATAGATGACATAGAAAAGGTAGTAAAAATCAAATTTGATGATGAAAAAGAAGCGTGGTATAATTATCAAGATTTAGACCAAATAGAACACGCTTACAGTATAACCATTCACAAAGCACAGCGGAAGTGAATTTGATGTTGTAATAATGATAGTGCCACAATCATCACCAATGCTACTTACAAGAAATTTATTATACACGGGAATAACTAGAGCTAAAAAAATGTTGATAGTAATAGGAAATAGCAAGGTTATAGATTTTATGATAAAAAATGCAGACATAAAAAAGAGAAACACGGGTTTAGAGGAAAAATTAAAAAATATATTATAAATATAAATAGGGCTTAAATGAAAGGAAAAAGAAAAAATGAAAACTTTTATTAATGCTTCTATTTTTTTAGCAAAAAAATTAACAAAAAAGCTGGAAAGTATAGTATTTCCACCATGTTGCGCAATATGTGGAAAACTAAACAGCAAAAAGTGCTGTAAAGACTGTGAAAAACGAATAAATAGCCAGTTAAATTTAAATATAGAAAACAAAGCAGGCTATTATTTCGAAAGACATATGTATTTATTTAAATATAAAAATGAAATAAGAAACTTAATATTGGACTACAAATTTAGAGATAAATCTTATCTTTATGAATTATTTGCAAAAATTATTACAAAAAATGAAAAAATATGTGGAATTTTAGAAAAATATGATATAATAATTCCAGTTCCAATACACAAAAAAAGAAAAAAACAAAGAGGTTATAACCAAAGTGAGCTTGTTGCAAGGCAAATCTCTAAGAACATAGCAAATTTGCAACTAGAAAATAAAGCTTTTATAAAAATAAAAAACAATAAACCTCAAAGTACATTAAACAAAAAACAAAGAAAACAAAATGTAAAAAATGTATATAAACTAGAAAATAAAGGAAAAATAGAAAATAAGAACATAGTATTATTTGATGACATATATACAACAGGAAAGACAGCAAATGAAATAGCTAAAATATTAAAGCAAAATGGTGCAAATAAAATTTTAGTATTAACAATAGCAAAAGATTAAAAGGCAAAGCAAGTAGTTGCAGAAGCCTTAGGAAAGGAATGAAGCCAAAATGGAAGATTTAGTTGAAAGTATATTGGATTATATTAGAGCAGATTAC
Source organism: uncultured Clostridium sp. (assembly GCA_900553865.1). Classification (GTDB taxonomy): domain Bacteria; phylum Bacillota; class Clostridia; order TANB77; family CAG-508; genus UMGS1663. Next base: position 8,867 of record USFC01000046.1, on the reverse strand, counting down.
ACAGATTATGCAGTCATGATAAACGGTGAGTGGGGAAGTGGAAAAACTTATTTTTGGAACAATAAAGTTCGTAACAAAATAGAGTCTATGCAATTAAATGGAAAAAGATATAAAACAATATATATGTCTTTATATGGAATTTCAAATTTGGAAGAAATAAGTAAGAAAATATTTATTGAAACCACACAACTAATGGACAAAAATTTAAAAAAATATATGGGAAGCAAAGGGCAGGTAAACATTCCAGAATATGCGAAAACAGGACTAGACATGGCAAATTTATTTGGAGTTACGCAAAATGGTGACAAAATAGATTATGCAGATTTCTTTGCAACAGATGATAAAGTTCTATGTTTTGATGACCTAGAAAGAGCCAATGTAGATGTTATAGATATATTAGGTTATATCAACAATTTCGTAGAACATGACCATATAAAAACAATAATTATTTGCAATGAAAAAGAATTATCTACAAAATTAAAAAGCAACAACCTAGAAATGAAAACTTTCATTGCTACCTATCTTTTAGACAAAGAAGGAGATTTAGTAAAGAAAACAGATAAACCAATGGTAGAAAGAATTCAAGACACAATAGAATATGTTTTCGACAAAGCAAATGATTATGAAAGAATAAAAGAAAAACTAATTGGCGAAACCTTTGAATATGCTCCAGAATTTAATTACATTATAAATGGTATATTAATGAGATATGAAAAATATCCAGAATTGATAAGGTTTTTAAGAGAAAACACAAATTTAATAATTTCTACCTTTAATAAAAGTGGAACTAGAAACTTAAGAATTTTAAAACATGCCTTAAACGACTTCAAAAAAATATTTGACATGGTAAATAGAGCATATCCAAATACAAATAATAGGGTAATGCAAACAATGCTTATATTTACAATAGCAGTTTCATTTGAAATAAAAGCCGGAAAAGTAACAAAAGACAAATTTGTTAACATCAATACAAACGAAGAATACAAGTCAATACTTGTTTCATCAAGGGTATTTATGGACAATAGGCAATTTTATATAAAAGAATTCGATAATAATTATTACTACAATTTTAAAGCAGAATATCGTTTCTTTAAATTTATAGAAATATACATTCGTACACGTATATTTGATATGAGAATATTTAAAGAGAACATGGAAATAATTATAAACACGGTAGATACAGATAAACTTCCAGCCTACAAAAGACTACTTACAGAAGAATATTGGAAAATTGCAGATGACCAATTTGATGGTGTAATAGAAGAAATTATGGAAGATGTAAAAAATGGAAAAATACAACCAATAGATATAGTTAAGATTTTTGCATATTTTAGCTATTTTATAAAAAAAGATTTAATAGATTATGATATAAGAACCATAAAATCTGTATTTTTAAATGGAATAAATATAGCTTCATTAACGGCCGAATATTGCCCAAATGTAGAAGAAGAACTAAATAAAATTTCAGTAGAAGAAGTAGTAGAAGAAGTTGGTCCAGAAATGGAAGAAGTAGTAAACTATTTCAATGTAGTAAATGAAAAGCTAAAAGACAAAATGTATATGGAAAAAGCAGAGCAAATATTTAAAAATATACCAATGAAAATGGAAATATTTTATGATAAGTTTGCAAAAGAATGTATGAATATACCAATTTTCAAATATTTTGATGCATATCAACTTTTCCAAAGAATTTCATGTGCAAGCAATGAAGATATAGTAACGATAAAAGAAATGCTTGCAACAAGAGCTAAAAAATATACAAAAGAATTAGAAGCAGAAACCAAAAATATCAAGAAAGTAAAACAAATAATTGAAGAATATATAGAAGGAAAAGAACCAACAATAAAAATAGTTATGCTAGAAGAATTTGCAAAGGAACTTGACAATATACTAGATTTATACAAACCTAATTTTTTAGGGAAAAAAGAAAATTAAAAAATAAACAGCCATTAATCTAAAAATTATTGGCTGCTTTTTTTACTATTTTTGGGGACGGAGCAGAAAAACAGTTTTAAAATCTATAAAAAATTTCGTATAATTTTTCCTTTTTTAGAAACAATAACAGTATAAATAAAAAAGTTAAGAAAATAAAAAGGAGGAGAATATGAAAGCAACAGGTGTTGTAAGAAGAATAGACGACCTAGGAAGAATAGTCATTCCAAAAGAAATACGAAAAACATTAAGAATAAAAGAAGGAGACCCATTAGAAATATTTACAGATAGGGAAGGACAAGTAATATTAAAAAAATATTCGCCAATAGGGGAACTTTCAGAATTTGCAACAGAATATGCAGAAACATTAGCTAAAACAACGGGTCATATTGCATGCATAACAGATAAAGATACCGTAATTGCAGTGTCTGGTGGCTCTAAAAAAGAATTTTTAGAGCAGGGAATAAGTAAAGACTTGGAAAAAATAATAGACGAAAAAGAAATATATTTAAGTAAAGAAAATAATGATAAATCAATTCCAATTACAAAAACAGATAGTTTAGAAAGAATAAAAAATTCACAAGTAGTTTACCCTATTATATCAGATGGAGATTCTATAGGTAGCGTAATTCTAATTTCTAAAGATAGTAATACAAAAATGACAGATATAGAAAAAAAGGTAGCACAATCAGCAGCAGGATTTTTAGGTTCACAAATGGAAGTATAAAGCAAAATTACAGAAATATTACAAATATAACATTTGTGTTACAAAAACAAAAATCTATTGATTTTGTAGTCAAAGTGTAGTATAAAAATAGTGATAGTTGATATTGAAAAAATACAAAGGAGGAAATATAGATATGGACGAAAATAAAGTAAACAGTGCAGAACCTATGGGAAAAACATTACCAAGAAAAGTAGATGCATGGACAAAAATTAAAAACGTTTTATTTTATGAAATTAAATTAGAATTAACACCAAAGCAAGAAAAAGTATTTCAAGAAGTTCATGATTTTTGGCATCAAGACATTACAGGCGAAGATGTTAAAAACGTGCTATTACATGAAATAACATGGCAAAGTACAAAAGATTTTTGGTTACAAAAAATAGATATTACATTATAATATAAAATATAAAAAAGGAAGTTTTTAATCTTCCTTTTTTTATATGGTTATGATATACTAATAAAAAAATATAAAAGGAGCAGTAAAGTAAGTGGGTAAAGCGACAAAAGAAGAACAAAAAATCATATTAGAAAAATTAAAACAATTAAAAATAGATATAGAAAATGTTCCAGAAGTATTAAAAATTGAAAAAAAAGTAAAATATAAAAATCCAAAAGATTATGATAATACCTCATATAAAGTTTACCAATTTGTAGATGTAAAAGATATAGAAATATACTTAACAAAAACCACAAGAATGGAAAAAACAGAAACAAAATATAAACTAGCAAGACCAATAGAAGAATTTTTATGTGCAGATAATGAAGATAAAATAGAAGAATATTTTCAATTTATAGAGCTAGTAAAAAAACTAGATTTAGATGCGCTAAAAGCATTAGAACAAAGGCAAAAGCAATTCCAAAAACAGGTACCTTTTGAAATAAAATATAAAGACAATTTTGTTTGGGATATATATTATTCAGAAGCAGAAGAAAAATATTTTATGATGTTTCCAACAGAAGAACAAGAAGTAGAAACATTATTTTATTTAATAAAGAAAAAAATAGAATTGCAAAAAAGCAAAAAAAAGACAGAATATATATATGTGCCAATAAGTAATAAAGAGATAGAATACGACTTTTTAAAACGTTCAGAATATGCAGATTTGGAAAATTACTTATGGTATTTTACAGGAAATTGGCCAACAATATATGAGCTAAAAGACAAAAAAGGAAAAACAAATATACAAATAGTTGGTCAAACACCAGTATATGAAAAAATAAATACAATATATAAAACAGTGATAGATAACAAAGAAGAAGCGTCAAAAGAATTTAAACTAATAAAAGCATTATTTATAATACAATCAAACATGGAACAAGAATACAAATTCAAAACAGCAATAGATGAAAATGGAAAATTAAACTTTTATTATAACCATAACCAAATAAAATACGAAACATTAACAGAATTTATAAAAAATCAAATAATAAACAAAGTAGCGAAAATACATGAATTAGAAAGACAAAATTTAATAGACTTAGAAAGATATGAATTAATAAAAGAATCAATACAAAAGCAAAATATTGAATATTTAGCAAAAGAAAGACAAATAGTAACTTTCTTGGAATGCAAAAAAACTTTATTAGGAAGAGTTTCATACTTCTTTAAAACCAAGAAAAAGAAAGTAAAAAAAGAATTAATAAAAGAAGAACCAGAAAAAAGGCAAGAAATAGCAATTCCAAAGCAATTTGTATTAGAAGAAAAGAAATTATATACAATAGAAGATTTAATAAAAGTAGGTAAAGCCTTAGAGAAAAAAGAAAAAGAAGCCAAAAACAAAAAAATGGATATAAAAGCCTTAGAAATAAAAAAAGCAAACTTAGAAAATAAAATAAAAAATGCAACTTTATATATCAACGAAATAGAAAGCCATAAAAAAAGTATATTTGATTTTTGGAAATATACCAATAAAGATGAAGTAAGTTTATTGCAAGAAGCGGAAGAAGAAGAGAAAACAGAAAATCATGTAAAAATAAAAAAATCCTTTTCATATGAAGATGACTTAGAAGAATTGGGCGAGAAAATGGATAAAAAGCAAAGAAAAGCACTATCACAAAAGGAAACAGATGCGGCATTTGCAATTTACCAAGATATAGAAACCTTTAATTTACTTTCAAAGGCAAAACTATTAAAAAAAGATGAAAAGCAAATACAAGAAATATTAGAGAATAAACAACAAAAATATGAGGAACAATATGAACAAATAGAAAAAAAAGACTTTGACATATTTGGAAATGTAGTAGAAGATAAAACCAAAATAAAAGTTTTAAAGAATCATAAGCACAGAGAAATAATAAAAGATGAAAACAAAATATTAGACATACATTTAGAAACTTCAGTAGATACTTACGAAGATAACATCAACCATTATAAACAAATTTTGGAAGATGCGTATAAAAAAATAAAAGCTCCATATGATTTTTCAGCATATAAATTAGATGCAAAAACAATAGAAAAAGAAAAATGGACTATACTAGATTTGAATCCAAAAAATGAGATAAAAAACATTAATGGAGAATTACTAATATTAAATAGAATAAATATAAAAGAAGGAATGAATGCACTATTTTATACAAACATAATGTTTTACGACAATTTAAATGAAACTTTACCAATGGGAATGGATTTAAGCACTCAGATATTATTTGATATGCAAAAATATGAATTCAAATTAGTTTCAAGAAAAGACTTTAATGTAAACTTTTTACAAAATGAATTTCAAAATGAAATAAAGACAATACAAGTTTATGAATATGATATGGAAGAAAGGAGTAAAACACATGATAAATAGAGTAATTACAATTGTATTAGATGGCTTTGGAGTAGGAGAATCACCAGATGCCAAGGTATATGGAGATGAAGGAAGTAACACACTAAAAGGAATATATGAAAATGCAAAATTAGATTTGCCAAACATGAAAAAATTAGGCTTATATAATATAGAAGGAATTGGAATAGAAAACCAGGCGGAAAATCCAATAGGAGCATATGGAAAAGCACAAGAAAAATCAGTTGGAAAAAATAGTCCAGTAGGTCATTGGGAAATGTCAGGATATATTACAAATCCGGGATTTAAAACATATCCACAGGCATTTCCAAAAGAAATGATAGAAGAATTTATTGAAAAAACGGGAGTAAAAGGAATTTTGTGCAATGAAGTTGGCTCAGGAACAGAAATATTAAAACGTTTTGGAGAAGAGCACATAAAAACAGGATATCCAATAATATATACATCAGCAGACAGTGTATTTCAAATAGCTGCGCATGAAGATGTAATTCCTGTAGAAAAATTATATGAAATATGTAAAATAACAAGAAAAATGTTAGATAAAAAAGAATACAATGTAGGAACAGTAATAGCAAGGCCATTTGTAGGAACTTGTGCCAAAGACTTTACAAGAACCTACAATAGAAAAGACTTTGAATCAAACACCTTTGGAAAAACAATGTTAGACGTTATATCTGAAAATGGAAAACAAGTTATATCAATAGGAAAAATAGGAGATTTATTTTCAGAAAGAGGAATAACAAAATCAATTCATACAAATGGAAATGCAGACGGAATAGAAAAAACAATAGAAGAAATAAAAGAAAATACAGAAGGATTGATATATACAAACTTAGTGGATTTCGATATGCTATATGGACATAGAAATAATATAGAAGGATATGCAAAAGCCTTAGAATACTTTGACAGTAAGCTTTCTGAAATAATGGAAAATATGAAAGAAACAGATATGCTAATAATAACAGCTGACCATGGAAACGACCCTTCAACACCAAGTACAGACCACTCAAGAGAATACATTCCAATTATAATATATGGAAAACAGATAAAAGCAAACACAAATATAGGAACAAGAAAAACATATGCAGATATAGGGGCAACAATATTAGATATATTGCAAATGCCATTATTAGAAACAGGGGAAAGCTTTAAAAATGAAATTCTTGATGGAATAGAAGATGTGAAAAAAAGAGATTTGGTAGAAAAAGAGAAAGAAGGAAACGGAAAAATGGATATTAAAGAAATGAGAAAACAAGAAAAAGGAGCAATATCAACACTAGTGTTGTTTACAGTATTGATGTTTGTAACAATACTAATGTCAGTGTTTATAATAGTTGGAGTAAGGCAAAAATCAGGGTTAAAAAGCAGCCAAAGAGTAGCAGAAGTATATGAAGAAGATGTAGACAGGTCAGATGAAGTATATAATGAAGTTATAAGCAAAGGCACGGGAAATGAAGAACTAGAAAAATTAAAAGAAGAATTAGCACAAGCTAATGCAACAGAAGATAAAATACTAAAAGACTACAAAGCATATGCAAATGGAAAATTATTAACAGGAACCATGGCAAATAGAGAGGCAACAACAGATGCTGTTTCGGTTGCAGCAAGTGGAGATTATGCATATATAAGAATTCCACAAGGTGGATATTTAACAAATGCAAGTTCAGGTTATCCAGAAATAAAAGCATCAATAGCAGATATAAATAATGCAACAGGGTATAAGCTAACTTGGACACAAACAGGATATAGTCCAAATTATGGTTCTACGACTACATTTAATGTTGAAAATTTTAACAAATTTACTTATTCTGGAACGACAACAGATAAAGCAACAATAACAGGAACAAATACCTCAGGTAGTGTAGTATCAATACTTTCAATATCTAGAGCTAATACAATATCTACACCAGTAGAAGTAGATATTTCAAATATGACATCTATTTCAATCAAACTAACTGGAAATAATACACTTTTCACATTTGTATTAGGAAATTAATAAAAATATAGTAAAAGCATAGAGAAAGACAAGAAAAATGCTAAACACAAGAAGAAGGGAAAGAAAAAAATGAATAATAAAAAAGAAGGAAAAATAAAAGCTGAAAGCCTTGAGGCTGTACACACACACACACACACAGGTAAGTTTATAGAAAAAGAGAAAAGCGCTGAAGATAGTAACTACAAAGAAAAGAAAGAAATAAAGCTAAATATAAAAGAAGCAGTAAAGCAAGAAAAAGGAGCAATATCAACATTAGTATTATTTACAGTATTGATGTTTGTAACAATACTAATGTCAGTATTTATAACAGTAGGAATAAGACAAAAATCAGGACTAAAAAGTGGACAAAGAGTAGCAGAAGTATATGAAGAAGATGTAGACAGGATAACAGAAGTATATAGTGAAGTAATAAGCAAAGATGCAGGAAGTGAAGAGTTAGAAAAGCTAAAAGAAGAATTAGCACAAGCTAATGCAACAGAAGATAAAATCTTAAAAGACTATAAGGCATATGCAAATGGAAAGTTGTTAACAGGAACAATGCCAAATAGAGAGGCAACAACAGATGCAGTTTCAATTGCTGCAAGTGGAGATTATGCATATATAAGAATGCCTCAAGGTGGATATTTAACAAATGCAAGTTCAGGCTATCCGGAAATAAAAGCATCAATAGCAGATATAAATAATGCAACAGGGTATAAGTACACACAATCACAGTATGATGAAAGCTATAATAATGGTTATAACGCAGCATCAGATACTAGAAAAGTAAAAATGGGAAGTTATGTGTCTACGCAGAATTGGGGAAGTACTTACACTTTTTCAGACTTACCATTTGAACCTTATGGAATATTAGTAATTCCTAATCAAGAAGCAAATTTGTCATATAACTGTTATATTTATTCACAAGGAAGTACTGTATATTACAGTACAGCTCAAGGAAATAAAGAAGCGGCAAAAGTAACATACACTACTAATAGTGTATCAGTATATATACCAAATTATTATTTTAGAAATGGTGCAACGGTAAACTACATTATATTTTCAAAAAGCAGTATAAGCTAATTAAATGGGATAAAATAGCATTGGTTAAATACATAAAAATGCCAAAAAAAAAATAAATAAAGAAAAATTAAAAAAAGTGTTGACAAACAAAATAAAAGGTGTTAGTATATGTATCAGCCTTTGGAAAGAGGCCGAAAAAAAGCATAAGTTTGTACATCACTTTTTTTATTTTTTGCCCAAATATTTAAACTAGAAGCAAAAGAAGAAATTAGTAAAAAAATATTTAAAAAATTTCAAAAAAGTGTTGACATTAATCATCAAAATATGCTAGAATAAAAAATGTCCTCAGCAGGACAAAAAAACATAAAAAAGTACATTGAAAAGTAAACAATAAACAAACCTTTGAAGAAACCAAGCGGTA
>USFC01000045.1 GCA_900553865.1 uncultured Clostridium sp. | reverse complement strand
AATTAAAACAACAATTGTGACCACTAATGCTACTAAAGTTATAGCTGCTTGCCCTTTTTTATTTAGTGGTAATTGCTTTTTTGAACCTTCATTTATTATTGACTTTTTTCTTTTTCTAAAATATTTTATTGTTTCACTAAAACTACTTGTGTGTACAGCCTCAAGGCTTTCACGTTTCATCTTTTCTATGTTTTCTTTTGTTTTTTTCATTACTATATATCTCCTTTCAAGTTCCTACATCAATCATCTGAACATCTTGCTTAAAACCAATAATTCCATTTTCAGAAATCTGATGGCTGAAATCTGCTTTCTGACTTCTGACATCAGACCTCCGATATCTGACTTTTGTCTTCTGCCTTCTATTTTTTCCTTTTTCTTTAGTTTTATTCACGTTTCACTAGCTACTTTTAATTAATTTACAAGTAACTTATTTGCAAATTAATTTTAGCATTCCTTCAAACCAGTGTCAATATTTTCATTTCCTTTTTTAGACTTTCTTCGACATAAACTAATAGGATCAATATTAGTTTAGCGAAACTATTTGCGTCAAGGAGTGTCCCAAGTGTTCCGAAATCGGAACGAAAAGGACCGTCCCTTCTGTTCTTTTTTCTCATATTTTCTATTGATTTTTATCCTCTTTTTCTGTACAATATTATTGATTAAAAAAATTTTAAAGTTGGTGATAAGATGAAGATGTCAAAAAATAAAAAAAATCCTAACAGTGTTAGTTCTAATATAATAAGAAAAAACAGCAATAAAAAATCTGTAAAGTCCAAGAGCTTGCTTATTTGTTTGCTAGTATTCTTTATAGTCCTTTTGCTTCTTATTTTAAGGCTAGCATATTTGCAATTTATTAAAGGTCCAGATTTAAAAGAGGCTGCTAATCGTCAGCAATCTACAAACCGTGTTATAAGTGCTAAAAGAGGAAACATTTACGATTCTACTGGAAAACTACTTGCTGCAAGTGCTTCTGTAGATACTGTAAGTATTAACCCTTCTAAAATTAAAGATGAAAATAAAGAAACATTAGCTAAAGCTTTTTCTGATATTTTTGAATTAAACTATGATGAAGTTTTGGAAAAGATTAACAGTACTAGCTCTTTTGAAACTATTGTAAAAAAAGTTGAAAAAGATAAAATTACACAATTGCAAAATTGGATGACTGAAAATAAAATTTATGCTGGTATAAATATAGATGAAGATGTTAAAAGATATTATCCTTATGGAAATCTTGCTTCTAATTTAATTGGTTTTTGTAATACTGATAACGAAGGGCAAGAGGGATTGGAGCTAAAATGGAATAGTATTTTAAGTGGAACTTCTGGTAAAATTTCTAGTATTGAAAATGCTGCTGCTCAGTTAATTCCTGATAAAAATGAAACTTATATTCCTGCTGAAAATGGAAATAATATTACTTTAACTATTGATGCTAATATTCAAACAATTGCAGAAAAATATTTGAAGCAAGCTTGCATAGAAAATGATTGTAAAAGTGGTGGAACTGTAATTATAATGAAGCCTTCTAACGGAGATATTTTAGCAATGGCAACATATCCTGACTATGACCTAAATTCTCCAAGAAATCCAAATGATTCTTTATCTGCTACTTGGGATTCTTTAAGTGATACTGAGCAAGTAAATTCTTTGATGAAAATGTGGAGAAATAAAGCTGTTTCTGATACATATGAACCTGGTTCTACTTTTAAAATAATTACTTCTGCTATCGGCTTAGAAGAAAACGTTGTAAGTACTGACACTGCTAATGATTTTAATTGTTCAGGATATGAATTAATTAATGGAATTAAAATTAACTGTTGGAAAAATGTAACTACTCATGGTAGCCAAACTTTAAGGCAGGCTTTAATGAATTCTTGCAACCCTGCTTTAATGCAACTTGGTAAAAGAATTGGTGCTCAAACTTTGTACAAATATTATGAAGCTTTTGGTTTATTTGATAAAACTGGTATTGGAACTTCTGGTGAAGCTAACAGCTATTTTTGGGATTTAGATGATGTTGGACCTATTGAACTTGCAACAATGTCTTTTGGTCAACGTTTTAGAATTACCCCTATTCAATTAATTACTGCTATTTCTACTGTTGCAAATAATGGCATTTTAGTTGAACCTCGTATTGTAAAACAAGTTGAAAATCCAGATACTGGCGCTGTAACTTCTATAGACCAAGTAAATGTAAGACAAGTTATTTCAAAGGAAACTGCTAGTCAATTAATGGATATGCTAGAGTCTGTTGTAACAGATGGTACAGGAAGATATGGACAAGTAAAAGGCTATAGTGTAGCTGGAAAAACTGGTACTTCTGAACCAGATTCATCAAATGAAAATTCAATGTATGTAGCTTCATTTGTTGGAATTTCTCCTGTTGAAAATCCAGAAGTAGTAGTTTTAGTTACTTTGTATGACCCACAAGGAAAATCTGGACATCAAGGTGGAACAATTGCTGCACCAGTTGCTTCACAAATATTAGGTGAAGTTTTACCTTATTTAGGAGTTCCTTCTGATGATTTATCTACTGATGAAACAACAACTACTATTACTACAACAACTTTGCAAGATGTTAGAAATAAGACTTTAGCAGAGGCTAAAAAGATAATTGAAGATGCAGGATTTACTTGTAAAATTTCTGGAACAGATACCTCTTTAGTTGTAACTGACCAAGTTCCAAAGCCTGGTACTGCTTTAGTTAGTGGAGCTATTGTACACCTATATTCTGAAGGGAATGAGGCTAGAACTTCTCAAACTGTACCAGATTTAAAAGGAATGACATATTTACAAGCTAAAAGTGCTTTAAAACAAAAGAATTTGAATATTCATGTAACAGGTACCGGAACTGTACTTTCACAAGACCCTATGGCTGGAACTGCTGTTGAAGAAGGAACTGTTATAAATGTAACACTAAAAAAAGAAATACAAGATGCGCATTAAGCATCTTGTATTTTTTTACTTTGCATATGATAGCATATTTTTGTGCTAATTGTATCTGGCGATATTTTACTTAAAAATCTAGCTATTTTTATTTTCCAGCCTGGAATTATTAAGAATTTCCCTTTTAAAGTTTTATTTATTGCGTATTTAGCAACATATTCACTAGATAAGCTTTTTAATGCAAATTTTACATTTGCTACTTTGTTAAAGTTTGTGTTTACTGGTCCAGGGCATAAAACACTTATTTTAACATTTGATTTATCTTTTTTTAATTCTTCTTTTATAGCTTGACTAAATCTTAATACATAATTCTTGCTTGCATAATATGTTGCCATTAATGGCCCTGCCATAAAAGCTGCCACAGATGCAACATTAAGAATTCTTCCACTATCTCTTTGTACCATGTCTTTTAAAAACATTTTTGTTAAAATGTGCACTGCTTTTATGTTTGTGTCTATCATTTTCATTTCTGTTTCTAAATCTGTATTTATCATTTTGCCACATAGACCAAATCCTGCATTATTAATTAGTAAATCTATATTTTGATATTTCTCTTTTACCTCATTATATAGTTTTAAGCACTCTTCTTCTTTGCTTAAATCCGCCAAATATATATCTACTTTATTGTTATTTTTCTCATTTAATTCTTTTTTTATCTCTTTTAAGCTTTCTTCGTTTCTTGCTGTTATAATTATATCGTAGTTTAAGTTATTTAATATTCGAGCCATATCTCTCCCTATTCCAGAAGATGCTCCTGTAATTAATGCTATCATACTTCTTTTTCCTTCTTTAAATTTTTAATGCAAAAAAGAGAGATGACGCATTTAGGAAACGTCCTAAATAGCGTCATTTTTTTATCTGTTGAAGATGGCGTCAAATTCTTCTCCATCAATTTTTTCTTTTTCTAGTAATACGCCTGCTACTGCATGTAGTTTGTCTATATTTTCTTTTAAGATTTGTTCTGCTCTTCTATATGCATTGTCAACTATTTTCTTAACTTCTTCGTCTACAACTGCTGCTGTTTCTTCTGAGTATTCTTTTGCTTGTGCAAAATCTCTACCTAAAAATACTTCTTCTTGTCCTGAGCCAAGCATTATTGCTCCAATTCTATCGCTCATACCATATTTTGTAACCATATTTCTTGCAATTTGTGTTGCTCTTTGTATATCGTTACTTGCACCTGTTGATACATCATTTAAAATTAGACTTTCTGCTACTCTTCCTCCAAGTAATGATACTATTGTTTCTTCCATTTCTGTTTTTGACATAAAGTTTTTGTCTTCTGTTGGACGATACATTGTGTATCCACCAGCCATTCCTCTAGGTACTATTGATATTTGATGAACTGGGTCTTGTGTTTGTAAAAATCTACTTACAACTGCATGACCTGCTTCATGATATGCTACTAATTTGTTTTCTTTTTCGTTTCTAACTCTTGTTCTTTTTTCTGGTCCCATTGTCACTTTTACCATTGCATCTTCTATTTCTTTCATTCCGATTTCTGGTAAGTTTCTTCTTGCAGCAAGTAATGCTGCTTCGTTTAATACGTTTTCTAGGTCTGCTCCTGCGAAGCCTGATGTATTTTTAGCAATTATTCTTAAATCTACATCATCTGCTAATCTTTTCTTTCTACTATGAACTTCTAATATTTGTTCTCTTGCTTTTACGTCTGGTGCTCCTACTACTATTTGTCTGTCAAATCTTCCTGCACGAAGTAGTGCTTTATCTAGTACGTCTGGGCGGTTTGTTGCAGCAAGTACAATAACTCCTTCATTTTCCGCAAATCCATCCATTTCAACTAATAATTGGTTTAGAGTTTGTTCTCTTTCGTCATGTCCTCCACCAAGTCCTGCTCCTCTTTGACGTCCAACTGCATCAATTTCATCTATAAATACTATACATGGTGCTTTTCTTTTGGCTTCTTCGAATAAATCTCTAACTCTTGATGCACCAACACCAACAAACATTTCCACAAAGTCTGAACCACTTATAATAAAGAATGGTACTCCTGCTTCTCCTGCTACTGCTTTTGCAAGTAGTGTTTTACCTGTACCTGGTTGCCCTACAAGTAATACTCCTTTTGGTATTCTTGCTCCCATATCTGTAAATTTCTTAGGATTTTTTAAAAATTCTACTATTTCTTCTAATTCTTCTTTTTCTTCGTCTACACCTGCTACATCTTTAAATGTGACTTTTGCTTTGTCTTGTGGATTTAACATTCTTGCTCTACTTTTTCCAAATGTCATTGTTTTATTTCCACCAGCTTGGTTTCCATTCATTAGGAAAAACCAGAAAATAATGAATATTGCAAGTATTCCGAATGGAGTAAGTAAGCTTAAACCTATTGCCCAAATTGATTGTGATTTTTCTGTTACTTTAATGCTGTCTGTTTTCATTGATTCTTGAAGGTTATCCATTAAGCTATTTATGCTTGGAATGTTAACTTCTTTTTTCACATTATCATTTTTTAATAATACTTGTGCACTTGTTCCTTCTGAAGAAATTTCTATTTCTTTTACTTCGCCAGCTTCTATTTTTGAAATTAATTCTGAATACGCTAGCTTATTGTTTGAGTTATCTAATATTGATGTAATTACACCTATAAAAATAACTAAAATTATTAACCACATTGCTAATGTTTTTATACTATTTTTCAATTTATTGCCTCCTTAAATTTAAACAAATACTTTTATTTACTTTTGCACTATAACATATTAATTTTTTATTTGCAAGTGTTTTTCGTCAACTTTTTTCTTACAAAATGCTTACATTTCAACGTTTTTCCTACGGAACTTTCCTATTTACCCATTATATTTTTATGAAAAAAATTTTTCCTTTTCCTACTTTTACTTTTATATTCTTATTAGGTGTTAAATATTTATTTCCAATATTGTTTTGACATAGCTTAACAATGTCTGCAATATGTACTTTTTCAATGTTTTGCTTGTTTCCCATTAATATATTTATAGTATATCTAACTAGTCTATTTTTTATTACTGTTTCTTCTAAGTTAAATTTTTTTAAATCCAAAATTATGCTATTTTTTCCTTCTAATTGCCTATTCCCTAAATATTCGTCGATTACGATTTTTTTGTATGTTTTTTCTACTTGTTTTTCTAAATATTCATCATCTTTTGAAACTAATTGTGACATACGATTTAATGTAGTTATAATATTAGGGTTAAATTCTTTTTCTATAAAAGGTATTAATTCATTTCTAACTTTATTTCTTCTATATATATTTTCACTGTTTGTTTTGTCTATTTTTGGTTCTAAATTTTGCTTTTCACAGTATTCTTCTATTTCTTTTCTGGTAAGTTCTATTATTGGTCTTATAAATTTGTTTTCTCTTTTTATTTCTATTCCTTTTATGCCAGATAGTCCTGTTCCACGAATTATATTCATTAAAATCGTTTCCGCATTGTCATTTGCTGTGTGTGCTGTAGCTATTTTGTTTGCTTTACATTTTTTAGCAACTTCATCAAAAAAGGAATATCTAAGTTTTCTGCCAGCTTCTTCTGTTCCAATTTTGCTTTCTTTTGCTAGCTCTTCCACTTTTTCTTTTCTTACATAGCATGGAATATTATTCTTTTTGCAAAATTCTTGAACATATTTTGTTTCTTCGTCTGCTTCTACTCTAATTCCATGGTTTATATGTGCTACTACTAATTTGCAATTTATTTTTTGCATTTTATTTAGTAAAATAAGCACATTTAGTAAAGTCATAGAGTCTGGTCCACCAGACACACCTATAACAATAGTATCTCCATTTTCAATTAACTCATGCTTTCTAATTGTTTCCAATACTTTTTCTTCTAACATTTTTCTTTCATCATCAACTATATAAATTGATTAATTCCTTTCTACTTTTATTTTTTGTTATTAGGCATTCGAGGTTAGACGTTTATTTTTTTAATTCGCCTAACCTCTTACTTTTTATTCTCTATATTTTTCTATATTTGCAAATTTTGTATAATTGCCAAGCCATAATAGCTCTACTGTTCCTGTTGAACCTGAACGGTGTTTTGCAAGTATTACTTCTGCAATATTTTTCTTTTCGCTATCTTCATTGTAATAATCATCTCTATACAAGAACATAACAATGTCGGCATCTTGCTCTATAGCTCCAGATTCACGAAGGTCTGAAAGCATAGGCCTATGGTCTGGACGTTGTTCTGGCGCTCTGGATAGCTGCGATAGTGCTATTACTGGCACATTTATTTCTTTTGCTAATATTTTTAAAGAACGGCTAATTTCTGAGATTTCTTGTTCACGTGAAGAACCTTTTTTGCCTGAGCCTTGTACTAATTGCAAATAGTCTATTACAACTAGCCCAATGTTTTGCTCTAATTTTAATTTTCTACATTTTGCTCTTATTTCCATTATAGAAATACCTGGAGTATCATCTATAAATATCTTAGATTCAGATAAGGTTCCTGAGGCTTGTGCTAATTTTGCCCAATCTTCATCATCAATTTTACCTGTTCTTACTTTGTTGCTATCTACCATTGCTTCACTACATAAAATACGGTTTACCATTTGCTCTTTTGACATTTCCAAGCTAAATATTGCAACTGGTGTATTTCCGCGTGTTGCCGCATATGAAGCTATGTTTAATGCAAATGCAGATTTTCCCATAGCAGGTCTTGCAGCCACCAATATTAAGTCTGAATTGTGAAGTCCTGCGGTTTTGTAGTCTAAGTCTGCAAATCCTGTTGGCACACCTGTTATATGTTGTTTTTGGTTGTATAATTGCTCCAATTGAGTAAATGTATCTACTAATATATCTTTAATTGAAGAATATCCTTTTTGATTTCTTGACTGAATAGTGTCAAAAATTTTCTTTTCTGCCTGGTCCATTAAAAAGTCTACTTCTTGTGTTTCATCATAACCTAATTTTATTATTTCGTTAGCTGTTTTTAATAAGCTACGAAGTAATGATTTTTCTTCTACGATTTTTATATATTTATCTACGTTTGCAGTAGTTGGTACTTTATCTGGAAGCTGAGCCAAATATTCTAGTCCTCCAACTGCTTCTAAACTTCCCATTGATGAAAGTTCTGATTTTAAAGTGATAATATCGACTGGCTCAGCTCTATTGTATAAATTTAAAATGGCACTATATATTGTTTTATTGTCTTCTCTATAAAAATCTTCTGGTTTTAATACCTCTATTGCAGAAATTATAGCATCTTTATCTGTAAGCATACTTCCTATTACTGCTTGTTCTGCTTCTGTATCGTGTGGTGGTACTTTTCCTACTTCCATAACATTCTCCTTTTTTAGCTAATACGAATAGTAAACTAATAGGGACGAGGCATTTTAGTTTACACATAGTTTTATGTAAAGGACAAAAGTGACCCGTCCCCAAATGTCCTTTAGCTTGCAACAACTTGAACTTTTAATTTTCCTATTATTCCTTCATATAGTTTAATGTCTACTGTTGTTATTCCTAATACTTTTATAGTTTCATTTATCATTATTTTCTTTTTGTCTATTTCTATTTTATATTGTGCTTTTAGATTTTCTGCTATTTCTTTTGCTGTAACTCCACCAAATATTCTGCCACTTTCTCCTGCTTTTACTTTTAAAACTAAGGTTAATTTTTTTAATTTGTCTGCTATTTTTAGTGCTTCTTCCTTTTCTACATCTTTTCTATATTGATTTGATTCTTGTTTTGATTTTAAATTTCCTAAATTTCCTGCATTTGCTTCTACTGCTAATTTTTTAGGGAATAGATAATTTCTTGCATATCCATCGTTTGCATTTATAATTTGGTCTTTTTTTCCTACTCCTTTTATATCTTGTAACAATATAACTTTCACTTTGTTTACCTCCTTAATTGGCATACTTTTACTTTAGTTTGATATTTCTGTAAAATATTCGTTTATTCTAATTATTAATTCTTGTTTTACTTCTTCTATACTCATTCCTTCTACTTGCGCACCTGCTAGTGTTATATGTCCTCCTCCACCTAGCTTTTCTAATATTACTTGAACATTTATATCTCCTATTGAACGGCCGCTTATACAAATTTTGTTTCCTAAGTTTCCTATAACAAATGATGCTGTAATATCACTTATTGTTAAAAGTTCGTCTGCTGCTTTTGCACAAATAATTCCTGTATCTGGTTCTTCTTTTTCGTACATTGAAATTCCTATTGTATCATTTACTATTTCTGCATTTGCAACTATTTGTGATATTTTGTTATAGGTTTCTAAGTCGCTTTGGAACCATTTTTTTACTTTTATAATGTCTACTCCACATTTACGTAAGTATGCTGCTGCTTCAAATGTTCTTACGCCTGTTTTAAATGTAAAATTTTTAGTATCCATCATAATTCCTGCATATAGTCCTTCTGTTTCTATTTGAGTTAATTTTATTTCTTGTTCTGAATATTCTAATAGCTCTGTTACTAGTTCACACGCTGAAGATGCATATACTTCATGGAAGGTTAGTAATGCGTTTTCTATAAAGTCTGTTCCTCTTCTATGGTGGTCTATTATTACTATTTTGTTTGTTTTTTGTAAAAGTTCTGGTACATCCACATAGCTTGTTTTATGTGTATCTACTACTACAAGTAAACTATTTTCATTTATCTTTTCTATAGCTTCTTCTTTTCCTATAATAGCCTTTTGATATTCTTCTTCCTGTTTTGCTGCTTGCATAAATGCATCTAAAGCTGCTCCCGCTGGTGTGCTTACTATATATGCTTTTTTTCCTATTGTTCTTGCTAGTCTATATACTCCTAAGCTTGCTCCCATTGCATCTATATCGCTATTTGTATGTCCCATTATAAATATATCTTCTGCTTCTTCCATTAGCTCTTGCAATGCATTTGCTACAATTCTTGCTTTTACTTTTGTTCTTTTTTCTAATTCTTGAGCTCTTCCACCGAAAAATACATATTTGCCTTCTTTACGTAGTATGGCTTGATCTCCACCTCTACCTAGTGCAATATCTATCATTGCTTGTGCTGTTTTATATTTTTCATAGTTTGAATTTTCTTCTGTAGCTATTGCTATGCTTAGTGTTGACTGAACTCTTCCCGGACTATTTATTTCTTTTATTTTGTCTAATATATTAAATTTATTTTCTTCTAGTTGTTTTAAATATTTTTGTTGTAATAATAATACAAATGTATCCCTTTCTGATTTTATAATTAGTCCTTCAAAAGTTGCTGCCCAATCATATAAATTTTTTTCTATTTGTGCTGTTAGTATTGGCTTTTCTTCGTCTGAAAGTCTTTGCATTATTTCGTCGTAATTGTCTATCATAATAATTCCTATGCATAATTTTGAATTATTATATTTTTGTTCTAATAACACATTTTTTGTTTCATCTATAAAGTATAGTGTTGTCATATATTCCTTTTTTTCTGGTGTTTCTATATATTCTCCAACAACTTTATAGGTTTTATTTCCTATTTTTACTTGTTTTAAGATTAAGTCTTTTAATTCTTTTTTGTCTTCTTTGCTTCCATTTTCAAGCTCTAGTTTTATTTCTTTTACTATGTTGTTTAAATGCGTGCTTATGTCCACATTTGCAAATTCATGTATGAATTTTGAACTTTTCCAGATAATATTTCCATCTGTTTCTATTATTACTAGTGGAAATGGTGAATTTATTAATGTACTTTTAGCTGCTGTATCTACTGTTAGCGTTAAATCTTTTATATGTGCTGAAAGCTCTGCTTTTCTTTTATTATTGGTCCAATATGCATACATTATAATTAATGCATATCCAATAATCCCCGGTGTAATAAAGCGCACCTCATATATGCATAATGTAATTATTAATATAGCTATTATTACTAAATATATTTTTGTTTTTGATACTAGTTTGTCAAAAATTTTTCTACTATTATTATTAGACATAAATTTCTCCCTTTTTTTCATTATATCACAGTATCTATTTTACTCTTTTTTAGGGCTTTTGTCAAATTGATGACATTTGATTTTTAGACTAAAAGCCTTACCAAAACTATATTTACAGCTTTTAAAATTATTATACCCAAAAAAGCCAATTTGCTTTAATGCAAATTGACTTTTTTTATTTATTCTTCTACATTAGCTACTTCTTCTTGCTCTGTTTTTTCTTCTTCTGGTTCGCTAGTTTCTACTTGTTCTGTGCTAATGTGTGTATTTCTATATTTTGCAAGTCCTGTACCTGCTGGGATTAATTTACCAATAATAACATTTTCTTTTAATCCTATTAATTCATCAACTTTACCTTTAATAGCTGCTTCTGTTAATACTCTTGTTGTTTCTTGGAATGATGCTGCAGATAAGAAGCTATCTGTTGCAAGTGATGCTTTTGTAATTCCAAGAAGTACACGTTTTCCTGTTGCAGGACGTTTTCCTTCTTCGATTGCTTTTTTATTTATATCTTCGAATTCGTACATATCAACTAATGAGCCTGCGAACATTGGAGTATCTCCATTGTCTTCAACTCTAACCTTTTTAAGCATTTGTCTACCAATAACTTCAATGTGCTTATCGTTGATGTCAACACCTTGGTTTCTATATACTTTTTGAACTTCTTGTACTAGGTAATTGTAAACTCCTTCTGGACCTTTTATTGCAAGTAATTCATTAGGGTTTATTGAACCTTCTGTTAGTGGCTGACCTGCAAGTACTTCTTCTCCGTCTTTTACTTTTAGTTTAGAACCAAATGGTATAACATAGCTTCTGCTATCGTCTTTAGATGTAACTGAAATCGTTTTTCTCTTCTTGTCTTCTGCAATTTTAACTATACCATCTATTTCTGCAACTATTGCAAGTCCCTTTGGTTTTCTAGCTTCAAATAATTCCTCAACCCTTGGAAGACCTTGTGTAATATCGGCAACACCGGCAACACCACCAGAGTGAATAGTTCTCATTGTAAGCTGTGTACCTGGCTCACCAATAGATTGAGCTGCTATAATACCTACAGTTTCACCAATGTTTACTTCTTCACGGTTAGATAATGCCATACCATAACATTTAGAACATACACCATATTTTGTTCTACATCCAAATACGCTACGTACTCTAACTTCTTCTATTCCAGCTTCTGCTATTTTGTCTGCTATTTTGTCTGAGATCATTGTATTTGTATCTACTATTATTTCTCCTGTTGTAGGATTTTTAATATCTTCTAATGGGTAACGTCCTATTAATCTTTCTTGTAAGCTTTCAATTACTTGGTTTCCATCTTTTATAGCTGTTAATGTAATTCCATCATGTGTACCACAATCATGCTCTCTAACAATAATATCTTGAGATACGTCAACTAATCTTCTTGTTAGGTATCCAGAGTCAGCTGTTCTTAAAGCTGTATCTGATAGACCTTTACGAGCACCATGGGCAGAAATAAAGTATTCTAGAGCATCTAGACCCTCTCTGAATGATGATTTAATTGGTATTTCGACTGTTTTACCAGTTGTACTAGCCATAAGTCCACGCATACCTGCGATTTGTTTTAATTGGTCTAAGTTACCACGGGCACCAGAATCAGACATCATGAACATTGGGTTTAATGGTGTAAATGTATCTTTCATTGCATTTTTTACATCATCTGTTGCTTTTTCCCAAATCTTAATTACTGATTGATATCTTTCATCTTCAGTAATTAAACCACGTTTGTATTGTTTTAATACGTTGTCTACATCTGCTTGTGCTTTTGCTAATATTTCTTTTTTAGCTTCTGGTACTTTAATATCTTCTATAGATACTGTAATACCACCTGTTGTTGAGTATTTGAAACCTGTTGCTTTAATATAGTCTAATAATTCTGCTGAACGATTTAATCCATATTTGTTGATACTCTTTTCAATTATTTTTCCTAATTTTTTCTTATTAACAACAAAGTTAATTTCTGGTTCAAAATCATTTTCTGGGTTTGTTCTATCTACAAATCCTAAATCTTGTGGAATACCTTTATTATATATAATTCTACCAACTGTTGTTTCCACTTTTCTATGTTTTTCTTTTCCTTCTTCGTCAATTTTACTCATACGAACTGCTATTTTGGCATGCATACTTACTTCTTTGTTTTCATATGCAATTATAGCTTCTTCTGGAGATGAGAAGTAATTTCCTTCTCCTCTTTCCCCTGGAACTTCCATTGTTAAATAGTAACTTCCTAATATCATATCTTGTGTAGGAACTGTTACTGGTTTACCATCTTGTGGTTTTAAAAGGTTATTTACAGATAACATTAAATATCTTGCTTCTGCTTGTGCTTCTGGTGATAAAGGTAAATGTATAGCC
>USFC01000044.1 GCA_900553865.1 uncultured Clostridium sp. | reverse complement strand
CCTGGGAATCCTCCTCTTTTTGACATTTTATTTTCTCCTCGTTTTTTTATATTTAGGTTTTAAAGGTCACCTATAGCCTTTTTAATCTATTATATTAAAAGGTAAATCCATATTCTGTGCTAATGCTTCAAATTCACTTGCTTGTGGCTTTTCTTCCCTTTTAATTTCTGCCATGTTTTCTATATATTTTACTCTCATTGGTTTTCCATATTGCATAGAAATTCTTTTTTCTAGCTCTTGAACATTTTCACTTTTTTCTAAAATGGTTTTTCCAAATGGAGTTAATCCTTTAGGAAATGTAATTCCTATTGTCATATCGTTTAATTCTTCTGCATTAGAAGTCATTAAATTTGTATATAACATTATTTTTCCATCTTGTTTTAAATTTGCAACAATTTCTGGCCACGCTTTAATTCCATTTCCTGCTTTTATATTATAGCTTTGTTTTATTTCTTTTGGCTTTTCTTCTTTTTTTATTTCAGAATTTACTGAATATTTAGGTGAGTTATCCACATTTTGTGTTTTTGTGTGGATAACTCCTCTTGTAATTTGTTTTATTTGACTTTCTAAACCTGCTATTTTATTTTTTAATTCATTAATTTGTGAATTATCTACATTTCCTGAGCTACTGCTTACTTCACCTGCACACAATTTTAATATTCCTACTTGAAATAAAATTGTTTTTTGTGTAGACCATTTCATTTCATTTTCTAAGTTTGAAAGCTCATAAATTATATTTAATAATCTATCTTTTTCAACTTTTTCAGATAATTCATTTATTTTTTCTATTTCTTCTTTATTGTAAATAGATGTATTTTTACTGGTTTTATATATTAAAATATCTCTTACATATTTTATTGTTTCCCACAATAAATTTGTTAAATCTTTTCCTTCTTTAATAACATCTTCCATTGCTTTTAATGCTTCTTCTGAATTATATTCTATTATTACTTTTGTTATTTGATAAATATATGTTAATTTTGGTATGCCTACTAAATCTTTTACTTTTTCTTCATCTATTTTTGAATCGCCATCTTGAATGCATCTTTCTAATATACTTAATGCATCCCTCATAGCTCCTTCTGCTAAAAATGCTATTACTTTAAGTGCTTCTTCTGTAATTTCTATATTGCTTTCTTTGCAAACTATTTTTAACCTTTTTTCTATATTTTCTTCTGATATTTTTTTAAAATCAAAACGTTGACATCTTGAAAGTATTGTTGCTGGTATTTTTTGTGGTTCTGTTGTTGCTAAAATAAATTTTACATGTTCTGGTGGTTCTTCTAGTGTTTTCAAAAGTGCATTAAAAGCTCCTGTTGAAAGCATATGAACCTCATCTATAATATATACTCTATATTTTGCTTTAGTTGGCAAAAAGTTTACTTCATCACGTATTTGTCTAATATCTTCTACGCTATTGTTTGAAGCAGCATCCATTTCAACTATATCTGTTAAGCTTCCATTTATAGCTTCCCTGCAAATTTCACATTCATTACATGGCTCGCCATCCTTAGGATTTAAGCAGTTTATTGCCCTTGCCAAAATTTTAGCTGTAGATGTTTTTCCTGTTCCTCTACCACCATTTAACAAATACGCATGTCCAACTCTTCCTGCAATTATTTGATTTCTTAATGTTTTAGTTATATGTTCTTGCCCAACTATTTCTTCAAAAGTTGTTGGCCTAAATTTTCTATATAATGCTGTATATGCCATTTTTTCACCCCTATAAAAAACTATAGTAAAGAATTTTTTATTTAAATTTCTAATCACTAGCACATTTATTGTTCTAATTTTTAAAAAGGTATAAGAATTTTTTATTTTCGTTTCTCTATGGAAGATATTTCACACATAAGTAACTACTTATTGCTGCTTCCTTCCGGACCTGACAAGATTCATAGGCTTACATTGAATATCCTCCATACAAAAACGAATTAAATTCTTATACCTTTTGTATTATATACTTTTTTTCTATTATTGACAAGTATTTTTTATTTAATTTTTGTTTACACACATTTTTTATCTATTATTTACTACTCTTTTAAAAATAAAATTATCTTTAATTTCTTTGCTGCTAGTGCCTTCTTGTGTTAAATTTTCAGTGCAAGGCATTGTTAGCAATATTTTTGAAACATAACTTTTTTCTCTTAAATTAATTACAAAATCAAAGCTAACTGTAAATTTTAAATCTTCATCTTTTGCTTCTGTTTTTGTAATTAAGCTTCCATCATGTACTATTTGCTCATCTTCATTTGAAGCATAATTTCCAAGACCTGTGTTTGCAAATCTTACTACTGCTGTTCCACCTTGATTTCCTATTTCCAAGGTTTTTGAGTTACTTTTGCTAGCGCCTTTAAAAGTTAATTTTCCTTCTTGAACTATGTATTCATCTTTCATTGCAAAAGTTCTTCCTTCTGAACTATTTGGCATATAAGTTATTATTTTTCCTACCTTTGGCTCATCTATAATTTGTATATTTTCTATTGATATACTTTGGATTATTTCATCTTCTTTATTGTTTTCATTTTTTTCTATTGAAAAATAAACGTCATTATTTTGGAAAATTGAAAAATTCCATTTTTCTTCTGTCTGCTCGTTTTCAATGCCTTCTGCCGTACTAACTATAGTTATTTTTGAAAGTTTAAAAGGCATATTTTTTTCCCCTTCAATATTATATTTAAAATTAATTAAAACTACTACTATTATAACTAATATAATACTTGCTATCGCAACAGAAGCTTTTATTATTTCCTTTTTTCTATTTTCGTCCAAATTAATTACCTCGCATTTTCTTTAGTTATATATATTCACAACTTTGTCCTTTTATGATTTATTATTTTTCTTTTTTCTTAATTCTTTAAAGAAATCTTGTAAAATTTTTTCACATTCTTCTTTTAAAATTCCACTTTCACACTCTACTTTATGATTAAAAGTGTAATCTTCTAATAAATTAAAAACACTTCCACATGCGCCAGTTTTATAATCCATAGTGCCTATATATACTTTTTTTATTCTTGCTTGTATTAATGCACCTGCGCACATAGGGCATGGCTCTAATGTTACATACATTTCACAATTTTCTAAACGCCAACTATTTAATTTTTTACTTGCTTTTTTTATTGCTAAAATTTCTGCATGACATGTCGTATCTTTTTTACTTTCTTTTAAATTATGTGCTTTTGCAATTATTTTACCTTCTTTTACAATTACAACTCCTACTGGTACTTCTTCTTTTTTATATGCTTTTTTTGCCTCATTTAAAGCTGCTCTCATATATTCTTTTTGCATCAAGTTCCCCCATTATTTTTAGCTTTTAAAAAATCTCTTAAATTAATTTTGGTGTTCCAGAAGGGAATCGAACCCCCGACCTGCAGTTTAGGAAACTGTCGCTCTATCCTACTGAGCTACTGGAACATATCTATTTCATATAGCATCTATAATTTTACTATACTTTTTTTTAAAAAGCAATTAATTTTTTCAAATTTTTTCACCTGTTTTTAGGGGCGGAGCAAAAAAACAGGTAAAGCTCCATTAGGAACGTTTCCGTTTTATTAATCTGACCCTTTTGGTACATACCAATTAATAGAAAGTTGAGGTCAGAAATCTGATGTCTGAAATCGGAAAATAGTTAATTTGGCAATTGGAATCAACAAAAAAAATACAAATAAATTGAACTTTATAAATAAGAGTATATATATTATTTGCAATACCGCGGTATAAAAATAATATATATACTCTTATTGAATTTTATTTATTGTAACACAAAATGGACTTTATGACGCATTTAGAAACGTCCTAAATAGCGTCACCTGTTTTTTTGCTCCGTCCCTAAAAACAGGTAAAATCTTTCAAGCATTTTATCTGCTTCTTCTTGGCTTGTTCCTTTAACACCAATATAATATTTAATTTTTGGTTCTGTTCCTGAAGGTCTAACTGCAAGCCACGCATCTTTCGAAAGTTCATAATATAATACATTAGATTTTGGCATATTAATTTTTTCTATTTTTTTTGTTTTTATATCTAATATTGTTTGTTTTTCATAATCTTTAATTTTTTCCACTTTATATTCTCCAAAATTTTCAGGTGGATTTTTTCTTAATTTTTCCATTGTTTCTTTTATTTTTTCTGCTCCATCTATTCCTTCTAAAGTTATTTGTTTAATTCCTTCTTTATAAAATCCATATTTTTTATAAATATTTTGCATTTGCTCCCATAAAGAAACTCCTTTTTCTTTATAATATGCTGCTGCTTCGCATAGTAAAACTACGGCTGCAACGCCATCTTTATCTCTTGCATATGTACCTGCTAAACATCCATAACTTTCTTCGTAACCGAAAACAAAATTATATTCTTTTATTTTTTCATATTCTTTTATTTTTTCACCGATATATTTAAACCCTGTTAATACTTCTTCTAACTTTACATTATAAAAATCTGCCATTGGTTTTACCATTGTTGAAGAAACTATACTTTTTACTACTACTGGATTTTCTGGCATTATATTTTTTTCACTTTTTTGAGATAAAATATATTCTAATATTAAAAGAGCTGACATATTTCCTGTTAAAGGAATATATGTATTTTCATTTTTTACAAATACACCTAATCTATCCGCATCTGGGTCTGTTGCTAAAACGATTTCTCCTTCAACTTTTTTAGCTAATTCTAGTGCTAAATTAAATGCATTTTTATCTTCTGGATTTGGATATTGTACTGTTGGAAAATTTCCGTTTGGCATTTCTTGTTCTTTTACCACATGAACATTTTTGAAGCCAATTTCTTTTAATATTCTTTGTACTAAAATACTTCCAGTACCATGTAGTGGTGTATACACTATGCTAAAGTCTTCTTGATTTTTTATTACTTCCTTATTTAATAATAATTTTTTCACTTCTTCTATGTAACATGTATGTATTTCTTCACCAATAACATTATACAATTTATTTTTTATCGCTTCTTCTTTAGTTATTTGTTTTATTTGTCCAAAATCTTTTATTTTTTTTACTTCTTTCATTATTTCTTTATCTTCCGGAAAAACTACTTGAGCTCCATCTTCTCCATACACTTTATATCCATTATATTTTGCTGGATTGTGGCTCGCTGTTATCATTATTCCTGCTATGCAATTTAATTTTCTTACAGCATAAGATAATTCAGGAACAGGAGATAATCTATCAAATACATATGTTTTTATTCCATTTGCATTTAAGCATAATGCTGCAATTTCACTAAATTCTTTTGAATTATTTCTTGAATCATACGAGATTGCAACCCCTCTTCGTTCTTCTTTTTTATTTTTTATAAAATTTGCTAACCCTTGTGTTGCTTTTCCTACTGTATATTTATTCATTCTATTTAGGCCAGCTCCCATTATTCCTCTTAACCCTGCTGTTCCAAATTCTAACTCTTTATAAAATCTATCTTCTATTTCTTTTTCATCTTTTTCTATTTTTAATAATTCCTCTTTTGTTTGCTCATCAAATTCTGGACTTTTACACCATTGTTTATATTTTTCTTTATAATTCATTTTCTTCTACATTTAATAACCAATTTCTAAAACTTTTTATTGATTAATTCCTTTCTTTTATTTTTTATAAAATTTTTTATATAATTTTATTGCTGTTTCTGGACTATCAATTCCTTCTGCATTTTTTATTGGTGCAAATTCATCTTCTCTTTTTACTCTAAATATTGCTATTTCATCTAACATTTTAAATGCATCAAATATAAATGCTTCAAATTTATACGCATTTGGCTTTTCTGGTTTTACTACTTCTCCACTTTTATTTAAATATTCTACTTTTTTATATGCACTATGGTATGGTAATTTATTTTTGCTTATTTTTTCAATTATATTTATATTAAATAAATTACAATTTATATGCGATTCTGAATATACTAGCTCTCCTTTTTCGTTTTTCATTTCTGACATTTCTTTTGAAATTTCTGTATATTCTATAACATCTGGCTTTCCATCTTTTTTACAAAATACTCCTACTCTTTCTTCTGGATATCCTTTTATTATGCTTTTTCCTCCTGCTAGTACATTTTTATCTTGGCATATTCCTGCAAAAATTGGATCCACCATTTTTACTAAAATATTATCTACTGGTCCTATAAATACCCATTTGATTCCTCTTTTTTTCATATTTTGTATTATATCTTCTTTTTCCATGGAAATGAAAACTCCACCATGTCCATCAGCAGCAGTATTTATATTTCCATTTTTATCTAACATTAATTTTCCTTGTTCATTTAATACTGGTAATTCTCCTTGTTTAAAAAAATAAATATTTTCTTTTGGATAATTAAAATAATTATTTTCTTCAAAAAATTTAATTGTATCTTCATTATTTTGCTTACTTGTCATTATATACCAAGGTATATATACATTATATTTTTCATATGCTTCTTTTAATCTTTCACATAATATTTCAAAAATACTTTTATCTTTTTCTAATTTAAGCTTGTAAGAACCTTTAGGTCCATCATGCCCTAATCTACTTCCTTGTCCACCTGCCATTGTTACCACTGCATATTCATTATTTTTTATTATATTTTCACCTATTTTTTCATAGTGTTCTTTTTCTTCTTTGCTTAATTTATCCTTTTCCACACATGAAATTGGTGCTATTTTACTATTTACTATTTTTTCATCTTTTATTGCTTTATCGTATAAATCTTTTAATTGTTCAAAATTAATTTTTAGTACCTCTTGTGCAAATTCTTCTTTGTTGTTAATTGGATACTCTAATATTTGCTCTTGATTTTGCTTTTTTAATAATTCAACTACTTTTTCAAAATTTTCTTCCATATTTAGTTTCATTCCTTTCTAAAAGCTTAAAATCGGTCAAAAAATTTTTTAAATTATAATTATTTTTCAACCTTCTTTTTCTATTTTTTTAATAATATCTTATTATTCTATTTTAGTCAATTTTATTTTTTTATTTTTTTCCTGTTTTTTGGGACGGAGCAAAAAAACAGCTATAATATTTATAAAAAAAATAGAGGTACAGCAACTTTTTTGCTATACTTCTATTATTCTATTTTTTATCTTTTTTATTCTTTTTTATTAAACTACTTTTTCTTTTGGTATAATTTTTTCACTTTTTTTATAATCTTCAAAAATTTCATTAATTTCTTTTTCTCCTGATGTATTTAATATTTTATCATGTTCATCTAATATTTCATTAATGCTTCCTTCTAATCCTATTACTTCATAACAATTAATTATTTTTATTGCTCCATTAATAAAATGTGTAGAAAAATATTTTTCTAACCTTTCATTTTGTTTTTTTATAAATTCTCTATTACCATTAACTATTATTATTAATTCTTGATTTTTCCCTACTGTATGTAAATTTTGTTTTTCTGTTCTAACTTTTTTCCAATTTAAATTTAAAATTTTTTCTGCATTTTTTAAATTTAATTTTTCAACTAATGTTTTTACATTTTCTTGAATATCATTTTCTAGGATTGTGGCTATTTTTGCTTGTTCATTTATTTTTTTATTTATATAAGGAAGTAACATTGTTACCAAATGCCAATCACTTACATAAAAACTACATAATTTTGTAAAATTCTTTTCTTGAACTTCCATCTTTTAGCCTCCTCTTTTGTTTTCTTTTGGTAAATTTTACCATTATTTTACAAATATGTCAATCATATTACAAATAAACTTTTCCCTATTTTTCGACGTTTTTCACCTCTTTTTTTCTTGTAAATTTTGTATGCAAATAAATTTTTTCCAAATATGTATATAATTTTTTTATTTGTAAATACTTAAATTATAAAGAAATGAAATACATTTTTGGAGGATTGTAATATGAAAACTATATTATCTATTATATGCAATAAGAAAGTAAAAAATTCCTTAATTTTACTATTTTTATTATTTTTGTATATTTCAATATCTGCTATCTCTTACGTAAATGCGGTTTCTAGCAATATTGAAAGTAGTGTTTTTCGCCTCCATGTTATTGCAAATAGCGATTCAAAGGAGGACCAAGATTTAAAATATAAAGTAAGAGATAGTTTAATTGAATATATGAACTCTATTTGTTCAAATGTAAAATCTAAAGAAGAAGCTATAATTTTGGCAAAATTACATGAGCAAAATTTTTTAGATATTGCAAATAAAACTATTAAAGAAAATGGATATTCTTATCCTGTAACTATAGAGTTTGGTAACTTTTCTTTTCCTACCAAAACTTACGGAGATGTAGAGCTTCCTGCTGGATATTATGATGCTCTTAGAGTAAAAATAGGCGATGCTAAAGGACAAAACTGGTGGTGTGTGATGTTTCCTCCTTTATGCTTTGTAAATGTTACTTCTGGAATAGTACCAGATGATTCTAAAGAACTTATTAAACAGGAGCTAAATGATGAAGAATATTCTATTGTTACAAATGAAAATTCACCTGAAATAAAATTTAAAATTGCTTTAATAGAATGGTTTATGAATAATGACTTATTAACTGCAAAAAAATAGTTGTAAATTCTAATAAAATATGATATAAATGTTATGTAAAAAATAGAATATGTTATTATATTCTATTTTTTATTTGAAAAGTAATAATTGAATGAAATAAATAACTTGGAGGTAATTCTTTTGGATAAGTTAGTAATACATGGCGGTACACGCCTTAAGGGAGAAGTAATAATAAGTGGAGCAAAAAATGCTGCGGTCGCAATAATACCAGCTACATTATTAATAGATGGTATTTGTACAATTTCTAATATTCCTGCTATAAGTGATGTAAAAATTTCGTGTAAAATATTACAAGAATTAGGAGCAAAATTAACTTGGAATACTCCTAACGAAGTTACTATAGATACTAGAAATATTACTTGTGCAAATGCTCCTATAGATATGACTAGCAAATTTCGTGCTTCATACTATTTAATCGGTTCATTGCTTGGCAGATGTAAATCTGCTGTTGTTGGTCTACCTGGCGGATGTAACTTGGGTGCAAGGCCTATTGACCAACATATAAAAGGTTTTGAAGCTTTAGGAGCAAATGTTGAAGTTTCCCAAGGAAAAATTACAGCAACCGCTAAAAAGCTTGTTGGTACTTCTATTTACCTTGATATGGTTTCTGTTGGAGCAACTATAAATATTATGCTTGCTAGTGTTTTAGCACAAGGCACAACTATTATAGAAAATGCTGCAAAAGAACCTCATATTGTTGATGTGGCTAACTTTTTAAATGCTATGGGTGCTGATATTCGTGGTGCTGGAACTGATGTTATAAAAATAAATGGTGTAGAAAAACTTGTTGGAAATACTTCTTATAGTGTTGTGCCAGACCAAATTGAAGCCGGAACTTTTATGCTTGCAGCAGTTGCAACTAAAGGTGATTTATTAATAAAAAATTGCATTCCTGAACATTTAGATTGTTTAACTGCAAAAATATTAGAAATGGGTGCAAATGTAGAATATAATGATGATTCTATTCATGTTTTTGCAAATAAAAGACCAAATAAGGCTAATATAAAAACTATGCCATATCCTGGTTTTCCAACAGACCTTCAACCTCAAATTGGTGTATGCTTAGCTTTAGCTAATGGTACAAGCATTATAAATGAAGGTATATGGGATTCACGTTTTCAATACACTGCTGAGCTTAATAAAATGGGGGCTAATATTACAGCACAAGGAAAATCTGCTATTTTTGAAGGTGTAAAAGAATTATATGGTGCACCTGTTGAAGCGACAGACTTACGTGCTGGTGCAGCTCTAATTATTGCTGGAATAGTAGCAAAAGGTGAAACAAGTATAACAAACCTTGTACATATAGACCGTGGCTATGAAAATATAGAGGAAAAATTTAGAGGTATTGGTGCAAATATTCAAAGAGTAGTTGATGAAGAGATTTAAGAGGTAAAAATAAAATGTTTCAATTTTGTAGTTTATATAGTGGTAGTACAGGAAATTCTTCTATTGTACAAAGTAATACAACAAAAATATTAGTAGATATTGGAGAAAGTGCAAAAAAAATTACAGAGGCTCTTGCAAAAATTAATGTTGACCCATATTCAATAGATGCCATTTTAATTACACATGAGCATTCAGACCATATAAAAGGATTATCTGTTTTTTCTAAAAAATATAATGTTCCTGTTTATGCAAATGTAGAAACTTGGAATGCTATGCCAAAACATAAAGAAAAGATGAATGAGGAAAATATTAAAACCTTTACATTTAATAAATTTAAAATTGGAGATATTGAAGTAAATCCTTTTCCTATTCCTCATGATGCTGCAAACCCTTGTGGCTTTAACCTTTTTCATGATAATAAAAAAATGAGCATTGCAACAGATGTTGGCCATATGAATAAAGAAATAATTACAAATTTAAGTAATAGTTCTTTTCTTTTGTTAGAAGCAAATTATGAACCTGAAATTTTAAAATGTTCTCCATATCCATATGTTTTAAAAGAACGTATTAAAGGCCCTAATGGCCATCTTTCTAATTCTGATGCAGGAAAAACTATTTCATATTTAACAAACCATGGCTTAAATAAGGTAATGCTTGGGCATTTAAGTAAAGAAAATAATTTTCCAGAACTTGCTTATAAAACTGTTGTGGAGGAGCTTATTGAACATAATTATAATGAAAATAATTTAAGTTTAAGTATTGCAAATCGTTATGAAGTAAGTCCTATTATAGATGTTAGTTAAAGGAAAGGAGCATTATGTTACATATAGATATTGTTTGTGTTGGAAAAATACGTGAAAGTTATTTAAAAGATGCAATTGCAGAATACCAAAAACGTCTTTCAAAATATTGTATTTTAAATATTATTGAGCTTCCTGATGAAAAACTTCCTTCTAAATTAAATGATAGTCTATCTTTTGAAATAAAACAAAAAGAAAGTAATTTAATTTTATCTCATATAAAAAAAGATAGTTATATTATTGCTTTAGATTTAAAAGGAAAAAATTATACTTCTACTCAATTTTCAGAAAAAATACAAAATTTATCCCTAATTACTTCACATATTACGTTTTTAATTGGAGGTACATTAGGCATGACAGATGAACTTTTAGCTAATGCAAAAGAATTAATATGTTTTTCTAAAATGACTTTTCCTCATCCATTAATTCGTTTATTTTTATTAGAGCAATTATTTAGGGGTTTTAAAATAATGAATTGTGAAAATTATCATCACTAATTTATATAATTTAAGTTGTAGAGGGATATGGACGGGTTTGTAAGTAATTCATCGTTTACGTATCTTTATTTGTTAAATATTTAGGGGCTTAATCTAAATAATATTTTTAAACAAAAGAGAGTTTTATTTTTTATTTTTTTATATTAATGGGGGGATTAATATGCTTTTTTAAAATTATCCCTCTACAAGAGTAATAACATTTTTAGATAATTTTTCAAGATAAAATTAATAAACATTATTTGTTTATTTTTTTTTGGATTTTTTTAGACAAAATTAAGATAATAATTTTTCGAATAAAAAAATATAATAAAATTAATAATAAAATTTGAATAAACATTTTTTAACTTCCTTGAATAAATTATGTACACATAATACACTATTATTTTTAATTTGTCAAGAAAAACTTTACGACAAAAATCCCCATATTCCTACAGAAATCAACATCCCGACCACATCTCCTATTAAAGCAGCAGCTAATACAAATTTAATTTTCTTTACTCCCACTGCACTTGTATAAATTGCAATAGTATATAAAGTTGTTTCTGTAGACCCCATAAGGGTAGAAGCAATTAAACCTATTTTTGAATCCACTCCACACTTACTTATTATATCTGTTGCCACAGCTGTGGAAGCACTCCCAGAAATTGGCCTTACTATTGCAAGTGGCATAATTTCCCCCGGAATATTTAATATATTTGTTATTGGAGAAATTATTTTTATAATAAAATCTAAAACTCCTGAACTTCTTAATACTCCAACTGCAACAAAAATTCCAAGTAAAGTTGGAAATAATTTTACAACTATTTCCATACCTTCTTTTGCGCCATCTATAAAAGTATCATATACTTTATTTTTTTCTATTAAACCATAAATAATTATTAATACCATTATAATTGGTATTGCTGCTGATGATATATAATTAATAAATTTCAAATTAAATTCATCTCTTTTCTTTACTTAAATAATATTTTTTTCAATTACTTATTTTTTCTAAAAATATTTTCATTTTTCTTTTTGTCAAAATAAATAAATATTTTGGTAGCCGTTACTGCTGCTATAAATGCTCCTATTGTTGCCACCCACACAGGAAGAATAATTTGTGTAGAATTTGTAGAATTAAAAGAATTTCTTATTGCAATTACTGTTGTAGGAATTAATTGCATAGAAGCTGTATTTATTACTATAAACATTGCCATAGAATTTGAAACTGTATCTCTTTTTTCATTATCTTTTTGCAAAGTTTTCATGGCTTTTAAACCTAATGGTGTTGCTGCATTTCCAAGACCTAATATATTTGCAACCATATTCATAGAAATTTCTTTTTTAGCTTTTTCATTATTTTTGCAATCTGGAAATAAAAAATTAATAAATGGTTTTAAAATATTGGTTAATTTATTAACCAAGGTAGTTTCTTGTGCTATTTTCATAATTCCTGTCCATAAACAAATAGTTCCTAAAAAAGTAATACAAAGTTCTACTGCACTTGCAGCTGAGGAAAAAATAGAATTATTCATCTCATTTAAATTTCCATTTAATATCGCATAAATAAATGATATTAATATAAATACAGGCCATATAATATTTAACATTTTCTCTCCTTGTTTTTATACTTAGCAAAGCTTATTTATTTTTTAGGAAATAAATAAATTACAGATTTTACCTTTTCTTTTTTATATTATTCTTTCTATTATGCTATTATTCATTAATGCTGTATTTTTTATTTTACAGATTTTTACAAATTTTTTCATTTTAATATCCTTCCTTTCTTACGCATTTATTATATCCATTGCGCTAGTATTTATCCTTATTTTACGTGATAGAAGAAAAAAAGTAAAGAGTTTTTGGTGAAAGTGTATGTATTTATTTGACAAACGGTTTTTTTTTAGTCATAATAGCAATTGTAAAGAATTAATAAAACATGTATAATATTTTACATATTATGATACAATGTTTTATCAGAAGTAATGGAGGGATTCAGATGACTACGAACAAGGCAAACAAAGTATCAAAAACAACAACAGCAAAAACTGCAGCAAAGCCAGCTGTAAAACCGGTCGCTAAACCGGCAGTAAAAACAACAGCAGCTCCTGCAAAAGAAGAGCCGAAAAAAGAAGCAGTAAAGCCGGTTGCTGAGGAAGAAA
>USFC01000043.1 GCA_900553865.1 uncultured Clostridium sp. | reverse complement strand
GCTATTCTGATCAATTCGGAAATAAGCATTTTTCCCGGATGCAAATTTTTCCTGTAATTCTTTATTTGCTGATACACTCTGCAAAGTATCTGGTAAAGACTTATTCAAATTATAATAAACTTTTACATTATTATTTCCATATATAGCAGGAGCTAATAACAATAAAAATACTACTATCATTGCTTTATAATGATTTACTATAAAATTAGTAAACTTCTTAAATTCCGGTAAAAGTTCCTTATGTTTAGTTTTCTCTATAACCTTATCAAAAGCCAATAACAAAGATGGTAATAATGTAACTGTTGTAATAACACCTATTAAAACACCTTTACATACAGAAAATAAAAAATCCATAAAAACATATTTCCTTTAATTTTTTTATAACAAAAGCATATATAATAATAAATAAATTTAAATATTAAATAAGCCTCATATAATAAAAGAATATGCAATAAAAAATAATATATGAAAGATATTGTATGTGACTTTACTATATGATAAAATTAGAAAAAAATAAAGGAAGAACTAAGATGGAAAAATTAAGTTTAAAAGAAAAAATAGGTCAAATGTTAATAGTTGGACTAGAAAGCAACAAAAAAGAAGAAATAGAAAAACTTGTAAAAAAATTAAATATAGGTGGGGTAGTTATATATAGAAAAAACTATCGAAACTACAAGGAAATGATAAATTTTGTAAATTTAATAAAAGAAACTAACCAGGAAAACAAAGTTCCAATTATCATTAGTGTAGACCAAGAAGGTGGAAGAGTAAATCGTATGCCAGATGAAATTTTAAATTTAAAAAGTGCAACCAAAATAGCGAAAACTAAGAATGTAAATACAGTAAAAATGTCTGGAAATATAATAGGACAAATGTTAAATAAAACAGGAATAAGTATGGACTATGCACCAATATTAGATATAAAAAGGTTTGAAGAAGGGCAGGCAATAGGTGATAGGTGCTATGGCGAAAATAAGAAAGATGTTGAAAAATACGCAATAGAGGTAATGAAGCAACTACAAGAAAACCATGTAATTCCAGTGGTTAAACACTTTCCGGGACATGGCCTTACGAAAAAAGATTCACACTTTAGAATACCAAAAATAGAGGAAAAAATAGAAGTGCTTGAAAAAGAAGATATGCATCCATTTGAAGTAGCAATAGAAAATGGTGCAGATGCTATTATGGTGGGACATTTAGTTATAAAAAATGTAGATAAAAAATATCCAGCTTCACTTTCACAAAAAGTAATACAAAAATATTTAATAGAAAAATATAATTACAAAGGATTAATAATTACAGATGACTTGAAAATGTTGGCAATAAGGTTACATTATAATATAAAAGAAGCGGTAAAAAGAGCAATATTAGCAGGAAATGACATTATAATGGTAGGTTTTAGGCATACACAAATAGAAAGTATAGAAAAATATATAATGAAAGAGGTAAAAAAAGGAAGAATTCCAGAAGATAAAATAAATAAAAGCGTAGAAAAAATTATAAAAATGAAGGAAAAATATAATATAACAGATGAAAAAACAAAAGGTTTTGATATAGAAAAAATGAATAAGCAAATAGAAGAATTAAATAATAGTTTGTAAAAATGAATAAATTTTTTTGAAAAAAATTTGTTTTTTTACAAAAGTATGATATAATTATTATGTAGCCATTAATTAAGCAGTTTATTAGGAGGATTCAAATGAGTTGTCCGAAAAGTGAATTGGGAGAAAAAGTAAAAAATGTAAGGCAAAAAGCAGAAGAGATTTTGAACAAAGGAGTAATTGGCAAAGAACCGCTGAGAATTAGGCGAACTTTAGAGTTCCATGAACGCATTAAGATTCTTTTGGAGGAAATGGATTACATCTTAGAAAATGATGTTTCAGACGAAGAGTTAGTATCTAAAGTTTCGGACATCGAAAGGGAATTTGATGTAATTAAAAAAGAATCTGAGAGATGAAGAATGGTTACAAGTGGAGTAATGTAATATTACTCTACTTGTTTTTATATTATGTGAAAGTTTTAAAAACATCTCTATAATGTAAAAAGCTTCGCTAAGTATTCCACACAAATTTTATTACATAAAATTTGGCGGGCGAACAAATAGAAAGGAATTGTGAATAAAATGGGAAGTTCTTATTTAAACGCTGAAAATAGAGTAGATAATGAGATAGAAAAAGAAAAGAGAAAAAAAGAAATTGAAATGTTAGAAAATATAATAAGAGGTTTAACTGAAGACCCAATGGAAAATGGATTTACTGAAGAGCAAATGTTTTTGATGAAATATTATGGGATAGATGAAAAAGAAGCTAAAGGAAAACAATTTGACATTTCTAATGTGGCGCCAATTGTAAGTGCGGAAAAAATTAGAGAAGGTAATGAAGATGAAGAGAAAAGAAGCAAATTAGAAACCAATAGATATAATGCACTAATAGACATGTATTCTGCAATTGAAGAATTTGGCACAGAAAAAATAAAAGGCTACAAGGAGGATTGCTTCCATTCAAAAATTAAAGATTGGAATGAATATACTGAAGGTTTTGAACAAGAACCACTAATTATACAGAAAATGAGAAATCTTCAAATGATAAATAGAATGGCACATGGATATGAAGGTTTACTTAAAAGTCTAGGGGATAAGATAGTACTACAAATAAATGATAATGAGGATGATAAAGGAAAAAGAACGGTAGCGTTTCAAATTGAAGAACTATTTTCAAAAAATAATAAAACAAAAGAAAGAGCTATAAAAAAATTGACAGCAGAATATGGAAATAAAGTTGTAGATGAATGGAAAAATAATAGTGCGATAAAATATTGTGTAACTGCAAGAAGATGGATGTTTAATGAAAAAACAAAGTACTTGCATGAAGTATTGGAAGATTTGAAAAATAGTAACGAGAAATATAATTATGGAATTGGTGAAGATAATGCATTTATATTTGATGTGCCAGGATATGGACAATTTAGTGTTCATATTGGAAAAAACGACCCACAGTTAATAGATGAAATGCGACATTCTTATGGAGTAAAAAGCTATGAAGGAGAATACTTGGGAAATGTGTACATATTATCAAAAGCAGACGAAGAACTGATAAAAAATGTAAATTATGAAGAACTTTCTAAAGCAGATAAACAAAGGTATAAAATTGTGACACAGCAAGTAAAAGGAGAAACAAGTGATTTAGAAAATTTAATAAAAGGAGCAAAGGATAAGGAAAGGGTAAAAGAAATAATAGAAATTATAAAAAATGCAGGATTAGTTCCGGAAAAAGTTGTAACAAAAACATTAATAGATAGGGGAAGACCAGAAGTAATTAAAGATGTTATTGAAGCTATAAGTCAAAATGAGTATGGGATAGACATAGATATATTAACTAGGTGTAGAACAATGTTATCAGGTAATAAAACTAGGGGTATTGAGATAATGGAAATGCTAGATGAAATCAAGAGATTAGGCCTTGAACCACGAGAAATAGTAAATGCATCAGCTACTTTTTTAATAGTTTCAAACGTTAAAAAATTAGAACCTATATATGAAATGCTAAAACAATATAAAATTGATTTAACAAATTATAATATAGGAAAAGCTTTTGAGGGGAGAGCAGAAAACATAAAAAAGAATATGGATTTAGTTATAGAAAATGGGTTATATAATTTAGCTAAAAATGGAGTTGATAAGTTTTTTGTTGCTAGTGTAGAAAATCTAAATATGAGAATGAATTTGTTGAAAATGAATAATGAGCCTTTAATAAAAGAAAGAGATGGCAAAAGAAAAATAAATGCTAAGTTTTATAAAGTAGAAGCAGATTTAATGAAAATATATGGCATTAGTAAAAAAGAGATACTAGAAGAATTATCACGTATAAAGGGACAAGAACTAATTAAAGACAATAGATATTATATAAAAGATAACAATGAACCAATAATTCTAGACGATAAACAGCAAGAAATATCAAATAGTATATATGAAAAATTGAAAGACAGAGAATCTGAAGAAGGAATGGTAATAAAAATAGATAATTATTTTTATAGTGCCATAAAAGTTAAAGAACAAATAGATAGTATTATTGCTAACTTAAATATACAAGATTTAGAAAAAGAAGATGCGGATGAGATTTTAAAAATTGCATTGTTTAAAAATAAAAATATAGGCCAAGAAGAAATAAATAAAGTTTCTGAGCAACTTCAAGAAAAAGACAAAGTAGAAGAAACTAGCAAAGAAGAAAATGATAAGCAAAAAGAACAATATGAAGAAATAAGAAATATTACAATAGAGCTTGAAAGCAAAAGGAAAGAAATCGAAGATATTAAGCAATGCATAGCGAATTTGAAAAAAGAAAAGAAAGATTTAAAGAAAAGAATTAGTGAAATGGAAGAAAAAATAGGAAAGAATATTTTAGAAAATCAAGAGCCAAGCAAAGAATTAATAGAAGATATAAAAGAAATTGAAAGAATTGTTGCAGAACAAAAAGAAAAAATAGAAGAAGTAAAAGATAATATAAAGAAATATAAAAAAGATAAGAAAAATAAGAAAAGTGAGCTAAAAGATGTAAAGCAAAAAAGAAACGAAAAAATAGATGATTTAGAATTATAAAATGGACAAAGTACTAAACGAAAAAGGCCGAATTAATAAAGAAAGGAAAGGCAAAAGTGGTAAAAATTTTTTATAAAATAAAACAAATTCTTTTAAATATTATTTCAAAAAATAGGGTAAAAAAATTAGAAGCACCAAAAGAAATTGAACTAACAGAAGATAGCAAATATAGTTTGAATAGCTTAGATAGTTTAAAGGTTGAAAATAAAGTAAGCGAAAAAGATAGAATATTTAAATTATATAATAAGGTGAAAAATAAAGATATAAATTTAAATGATATTGCTAGAAAAGACTTATTAAAAATTAGGAGATTATTACTTGAAGAAGCAAAAATGCAAGATAAAATGCTTGAAGATGGAATAAAAACATTAGAAACTATAAAGGAAAATTCATAGAAATTTGTTAGAGCAGGTCAGGCACTTTTAAAAATTAAATACATATAATTTTGTATAGTAAAAAATGGAGGTGCTTGTATGCTAGCCCTTACAATTTCAGGATTTTTAGCTTTCTTACAAAGTGCAGTATTTGTAGTTCGGATATATTTCAAATAATCAATTATTTCCAGAACCACTAACCACAGAAGAGGAAAATTTATATTTAGAAAAATTGCAACAAGGAGATGAAGAAGCTAGAAATATATTGATAGAGAGAAACTTAAGACTTGTAGCGCATGTTTGTAAAAAATATGTGGCAGCCAAAGTAAGCCAAGATGACTTAATTTCGATAGGAACAATAGGATTAATAAAAGGAATAAATAGCTTTAAACCAAGTAAAAATGTAAAATTATCTACATATGTTTCAAGATGCATAGATAATGAAATATTAATGCATTTAAGAGCTACTAAAAAAATAGGAGCAGAAGTTTCTTTAGAAGATACCATAGGAAAAGACAAAGATGACAATGCTATAACTTTAAAAGATGTTTTAGAAAATAGCGAGAAAAACATAGAAGACGAAGTAGATCTAAAAATGAAAGTGAAAAAAATGTATGAAAAAATGAAATTGGTGTTAAAAGAAAGAGAAAAATTAATAATAGAGCTACGATTTGGATTAGGAGGCAAAAAGCCTAAAACGCAAAATCAAATTGCAAAAATGATGGGAATATCGCGTTCATATGTTTCAAGAATAGAAACAAAAGCAATAGGCAAATTAGCAAAAGAAATAAAAGAGTAAGATTTTGGTATGTTCCAAAATCTTATTTACGTATAAAGGGATAAAAAAGCTGTAAAACAGTAAATTCCGTAAAAGAATTTGAAAAAATATCAACATTTTCTTGCTATTTTTCGGATAATATTGTATTATTATATAAGTATAATTCGTGTCAAAGAAGTAAAAAATATGAAATACCAGAAAGGGGAAAATATAAATGAAAAAATTAACTATAGTTTTTGCTGTTATTATATGTATATTTTCTACTGCTACAGTATATGGAGCAAACGTAGTTACTACAAAAACAGCAAGAACTACAAATGAAGCAGAAAATACAATAGTACAAAGCGAAACGATGAGCCAGCTAGTAGAAATAAAAAACAAAGAGAAAAAAACATTAGAAGACTATAAAGTAGCATATGGTTCAGAAACATATGGATTAACAGCATACATATTAAGTAGGGTACAAGTATATAGTATTCCATTTTGTTTTTTAGGAATAGCAATAAGTGCGATATACCAATATGTATTAGGTATTCGTAAATTAGACACAAGAGATAAAGGTTTTACTATAATGATTTCAATTATTACAATATTTGTTATAGCACAAGTATTGCCACTAATATTTGCAATTGTAGTAAAAGGTTGGAGGGGTTAATAAATGAAAGTTTTATTTGCTGTAAGCAACGAATCTATTTCAGAAGCAATTGTTAGGAAATATCAACAAATGTATAAAGAAATAATAATAAGCAAAAATGTATATTATTATAATGCAATTATTAAAGAATTAGAAAAAGACAAAACTTATGACCGTATAGTTATAAGTGAAGATTTAGAGCCATTTACAAATAACAATTATGAAACAATAGATAATTTTATTTTTGAAAAATTAGATAGCATTTCAGATGAAGCTTCTAACTCTTCTGGAGAAGATATTCCAATTATATTAGTTGCGTTAGATAGACGTACAAAAACAGATAATATACTAGTAAAATTATTTGGAATAGGTGTATACAGTACTTTAATTGGACAAGATAGAAGCATTGATGAAGTGTGCAAATTAATTAGAAAGCCACGTACAAAAAAAGAAGCAAAAGTTTACTATAAAATAGACGCAAGCGAAGTATCATATGAGCCAGAAAATGATGCAAATGTTAGTGAAGCAGAAATTCAAAGTATATTAACACATTATAAACGTTTAGGCAGAAATGAAGAAAGATATGTAGAAAGTTTCGATAGTATAGCTTCACAATATACAGATAAGCAATTAAAATTAATTATAAAATTTTTACCTATAAATGTAAAAGCAGTATTGGAAGCTAATAGTCCAAGGTACCAACAACTTACATCATATGAAAAGCCAGCTACTCAAAAATATGGACAATATCAAAGCAAAAATAAAACAAAATTAAAAAATAATGTAAGTAAAACTGTTAGCAATGATGGAATAAAAGTAGAATCAATTCCAAGTGGAGAAAAGAAATTAACAAAGCCTGTAATTATTCCAAGTGCAAGTACAATAAGGAAAGTTCAAAAAGTTGAAGAGCCAGAAAAAACAGCTGAAATAAAAGAAGAAATCAAGCCAGAAGAAATACAAAAAAAACAAACTCAGGAAGTAAAAAAGAGAAGAGGTAGGCCTAAAAAAGTTCAAGTAGAAGAAACAAATATAGAAGAAAACGAAGAAAAGACTAATATTGTACAAGAGGCAGAAGAAAAAACAGAAGAAGTTAAAAAAAGAAGAGGTAGACCAAGAAAAAATCCAGAACCAGAAGAAGTAAATGCTGAAAATGAAGAAATGTTGTTACCGGGATTAGAAGAAACTGTAGATAGTGAAGAAAGCGAAGATGAAGATACAATTCTACCAGGATTTGAAGATGAACTACTACCAGGTTTTGACGATGAAAATCCAATTTTTGATGATGACGTAATGGGAAAAGAAGAGCAAGAAGAAGAAAAATATATAGAAGAACAGCCAGAAGATGAGATTTTACCGGGCTGGGATGTTGAAGAAGATGAAGAATACAATGAAGACGAAATAGAAAGTAAAGAAGAGCCAAGAAGAGAAGAAATAAGTAACTATAATACTACAAGCTATGCGCAAAATATGTATAACCAAAGAACAAATGAATCACATTTAGAAAATTATGCACAAACAAACATAAACATACAAAATTTACTAACAAAAGATAAAAAAATAGTAGCATTTGTAGGAACAACCAAAAATGGAACATCTTTTTTAATAAACAACTTAGCAGAAATGTTATCTAAGCAAGGTATAAAAACAGCAATATTAGACTTAACAGAAAATAGAAATTCATATTATATTTATACAAAAAATGAAGAAGAATTAAGAAAAATAGCATATAATTGTCCAGAAAGTTTAAGTAGAGGAATTGCAGAAGGAATAAAAGTAAATAACAATTTAGATGTGTATACTTCATTACCAGGGGAAAGTGAAGAACTAAATAATTATGGAGAAGTACTAGAAACACTTGTAAAAAATTATTCTTTAATATTATTAGACTGTGACTTTACTACACAATATGGATATTTAAAAGAAGCTAGCGAAATATATTTAGTACAAACAATGGATGTTCTTACAATACAGCCATTAACAGCATATTTAAGGGAGCTAAAAGCAAAAGGAATATTAGAGCCAGAAAAATTAAGAGCTGTTATAAATAAATATACACGAGTAAAGGGAGTGTCAGAAAAAGCAATAATAGGTGGAATGTCAATGTATAATGACCCAGCAATGTCATTTATGACAGAACTATTTAATAGGGAAACTATACAATATTGCTTAATACCTTTCGATATTCAAGGATATGCAAAATATCTAGCATGCTTAATAAATTGTGAAGTTTCTTTAAATGGATATTCAAAAGAATTTATGAATGCATTAAATAAATTAGCAAATATGGTATATCCAGTAATAGGAAGTTCTAAAAATAG
This sequence comes from uncultured Clostridium sp., assembly GCA_900553865.1. Lineage (GTDB taxonomy): Bacteria > Bacillota > Clostridia > TANB77 > CAG-508 > UMGS1663. The sequence continues at coordinate 4,650 of USFC01000043.1, read as the reverse complement.
CAATAAAGCAAAATATAATAACCCAAAATACAACAAATATGCAAGCGGAAACGTTTTTTCAAACGATATGAATTCTACTTTAGATAAAATGAAACGAAATTATTAGAAGCAAAAAATGGAGGTGCGAAACGTGACAATAGCTATAATTATACTATTAGTTGTAACAATTGTATTCTTAATGTTATACAATATGTCAGTTCATAAAAAAATAGATACATTTAGCAATTTAAATCAAAAAATAGTTAGCTTAAATGTATTACAGGAATTTATGGACACTATTAGTGAAGAAAAAACAGCAGATGAAAAAATAAAAAAAATAAATGATATATTAATAGAAAAGTATGATATAAAATATTCTACAATAGTTGTGTATAATGGGGCAGAATACATTATAAAAGCAACAAATGTGGATAGCAAACATTGGGATACTTTAAAAAATTTACATTCAGAAGAAATATTTAAGGATAGTATTCAAACAGCAACTCCTAAATATATTACAGTAGAAAATGATGGAGAAAGATTGCCATACCAAAAATTAGAGTTTGGAAGAGCAAAATCAGCAATGTTTTTTCCATTATATATAGACAATATCTATATAGGATATTGGATTATAGAAAGTGGACTTCCTCATGACTTTGATAAAATAGATACAACAATATTAGAAGTTGTAAAAAACAATATAGTTTCAGTAGTAAAAACATTGGACAAGCAAGATGTAATAGAAAACATAGTTAGAGAAGACGAGTTTACAAAATTGAAATCAGAAGAATACTTATATGGAGAAGGAAAAAGAAAAATAGATCAATATGATACGTCAGCTATATGTATGCTAAAAATAATAAACATTATGGATATAAATGAAAAATATGGCAGACATACAGGAAATGAAGTAATTATAAAAGTTTGTGATATGATAAGAAAAAATATTGCTTCAGAATATGTTTTTGTTAGATATATGGGACCAAAATTTGTAATAGCCTTTAGCGGAATAGATGTAGAAGGAATTACAGAATTTATGAAAGATATAAAGAAAAACGTGGAAAGTTTACAAATAGAACAACCAGAAGAAGATGTATATGAAGATGAAGAACCACAAAAAGTTAACCCAAAAATAAACATAGCAGTTACAACATATTATAAAGGAACAGCTTTAGAAGGAACTACTAAAAAGCTAGAAGAATATATAGATACAGCCAAAGAAGATGAAAGTCAAATAAATTATATATAGGGAGGTAAAATATATATGTCAAACGATGAAACTATGTGCTTTAAAGTGCCAAAAGAAGAAAAGCAAGAAAGCAAAGAAATTTTAAAAGAGGTATATGAAGCATTAGCGCAGAAAGGTTACAATCCTGTAAATCAAATAGTTGGTTACATTTTGTCTGGTGACCCAACATATATTACAAGCCATAAAGGTGCAAGAAATTTAATTCGTCAAGTAGAAAGAGATGAATTATTAGAAAAAATGGTAAAAAACTATATAGGAATGGAAGACTAATAACATGAGAAAACTTGGAATAGATTATGGAGATGCTAGAGTTGGAATAGCGATAACAGATGCATTAAATATTACAGTTCAAGGCTTAGAAACAATACATCACCAAGGAAATGATAAAATAGTACTAAAAAGATTAGAAGAACTTTTGACACAGTATGAAATAGACACATTTGTTATTGGAATGCCAATAAACATGAATGGAACTAAAACTGAAAGAGTGGAAGTAACAGAAAAATTTATACATAAGTGTAGATGTAGGTTTCCAAAAATAAAAATAGAAACAATAGACGAAAGACTTACAACTGTGGCAGCGCATAAGACAATGAATTTCTTAAATGTTAATAAAAATAAAAAAAGAAATATAGTAGATACAATATCAGCAGTATATATTTTAGAAACTTACATGAAAAAATGTGAAAATTCATAAACATGTATTGCTAAAAAACAAAAAATAGTATATGATAAACAAAATTACAAATACTAAAAAAAATATTAAAATTGTAAAAGCAATTTAGTATAAAAAATGAAAGGAGAAATAAAAATGGACGAAAACGAAAACAATATCCCAGAGGAAGGATTAGAAGATAACATTATAATATTAAATGATGAAAATGGAGAGGAAGTACCTTTTGAATTTTTAGATTTAATAGAATTAGATGGAGAAGAATACATTGTATTACTTCCAGTAGAAGAAGATGAAGATGCAGAAGGAGAAGTAGTAATTCTAAGAGTTGAAGATACAGAATCAGAAGAAGAAGAATCTTATGTAAGCGTTGATGATGATGACATATTAAATAAAGTATTCGAAATCTTCAAGGAAAAATTTAAAGACGAATTTAACTTCATAGATGATGAAGAAGAATAAAAGGCAGGAGGTTGGAACTAATAATTCTAGCCTCTTTTATTATATTATGAGAAAAATAAAAGGAGAAAGCAAATGAAAAATTTAAGTAGTTGGCTAATAACAATGTTTATAATAATGTTTTGGATATTAAGGCTTATAATAGCAATAACAGGAACAATGGATATAGATTTTGTATTTAAACCAATAGATAACAACATAGAAGTTATATTATTATTTGTAGTATTGGCACTTATTCCATTCATATTTAAAAGAAAATTATGGGCAGCAGTTGCATATTTAGTAGCATATGGTTATTATTTTGGAAGTGGATTAATAGAAGGAATAACACCAGTAATAAAAGGTGAAACACTTGGAGCAGAAGCATACATGAATATATTTATAGCATTAGTTGCAATAGCACTTCCAATAGCTGCAATATTTGATATATTATTAGACAAAACAAGAACTAAAAATCCAATAAACAAAGAAACAGATTGGTTTTATAAAAACGAACAATATGATAGAAAATTGGATGAAAGAGCAGATAAAAATAATTATAGAACATTATAAAGGAATAGTTAGAGAGAATTGCTCTATTATGGGAAAACTCTTAAAACATTCCTATAGTAGAACAAAAGAGGTATGATTAGTATTTTTAGGCATTTTAAAAAGCTTTTCATGCCTCGTATTTGTTAATACATCAAATTTTATGAAGTAAAATTATGAAAAGTATTTAAAAGCTTTTTTCATAAAGTTAATTTCTATAGTGGAGGGATATATGGAATTAAAGGAGTTAATAGGAATAGAAAAATTAAATAAAAGAATAGAAGAACTAGCAAAACAAATAGATGAAGAATATAAAGGCAAAGAAATAGTAGCAATATGTGTATTAAATGGAGCAGCATTTTTTGCAGTAGATTTAACTTTAAAAATGAAAACAAAAATGAAAATAGAATTTATAAAAATATCAAGCTATGAAGGAACAAAAAGCACAGGAAAAATAAAAAAATATTTAGATGTTGATAAAGAAAAAATAGTAGGTAAAGAAGTTTTAATAATAGAGGACATAGTAGATACAGGAAGAAGTATGAAATATTTGTTAGAACATTTAAAGGAAAAAGAACCAAAAAGTATAAAAGTGTGTAGTCTTTTAAGCAAACCAAGTAGAAGAGAATTTGAAGTAAATATAGATTATTTAGGATTTGAAGTTCCAGATAAATTTATAATAGGTTATGGTTTTGATGATGAAGAAGGATTTAATAGAAATATTCCATATATTGCATATAAATAAAGAGAAAAGGAAGTGATTAAAATGGATATGCATCAAAAAAGAGAAATGAGAAAAAAATAGAAAAATGGACGAAGATACAAAAAGTTTACCATCAACGAGTATCAACTGGTAAGTGGGGAGTTATGAAAAAACACTATTAAATCCTTGAAAATAAAAGAAATTTTACTAAATGCTTTTTACATTTTGGAACATTTTTTAATAAAATTTTAATTTAAATTGATAAGTGTAGGAATTATGAAAAACTAAAGGAAAGGAGATTATTGATGGAAGATAATAAATTAATTATATATAAAAATAGTGAAGGAAATATTATAGTAGATGCTATTTATAAAGATGAAACTTTATGGTTATCACAAAAAGGAATGTCAAAAGTTTTTGAATGTTCTACAGATAACATAAGTTTACACTTGAAACATATATTTGAAGACAAAGAGTTAGAGAAAAAATCAGTTACCGAGAAATGCTCGTTAACTGCCGATGACGGAAAAAACTATAATACAACTATTTATAGTTTAGATGCCATAATTGCCGTGGGTTATAGAGTTAATTCGAAAAAAGCAACAGAATTTAGAATATGGGCTACAAAAATATTAAAAGAATATATGACAAAGGGTTTTGCATTAAATGATGAACGTTTTATAAATGGAAATAAATATGATACGAAATATTTTGATGAATTATTAGAACGTATCAAAACAATTAGAGTTAGCGAAAGAATGGCATACCAAAAAATCACTGATTTATTTATTGCTACAGCAACTGATTATAATCCGAAGTCAGAAGAAGCGTATGCTTTCTTTAAAATTGTTCAAAATAAGTTGCATTATGCTATAAGCGGACATACTGCAGCCGAATTAATATATAGTAGAGCAAACTCAGATAAAGAACATATGGGACTAACTAATTGGAAAAATTCTCCTGATGGTTTAATATATAAATATGATGTGATTATTGCAAAAAATTATTTAAACGAAGAAGAAATGAATAATTTAAAAGATTTAACAAATATGTCAGTGG
>USFC01000042.1 GCA_900553865.1 uncultured Clostridium sp. | reverse complement strand
AATGGTAGCACATCGGTCTCCAAAACCGCCTGTGAGGGTTCGAATCCTTCTACCCCTGCCATAAATTAAAGGTAGAATAAAATGGAAAAAATAAAAGAACTAATAAAAAAAGTATGTACAAAAGAAGTAATTTTGTATATAGTATTTGGGGTATTAACAACGCTTGTATCTTTGGTCACATATAAACTATGTGTAGTTACATTTTTAAACGCAGAAAATGCTTTACAATTACAAATTGCAAACATTATTGCATGGATAGTTAGTGTGGCATTTGCATATGTAACAAATAGGAAATTTGTATTTGAAAGCAAAAATTCAAACAAATTACAAGAGGCAAGTAAATTTGTAACATCAAGAATAGCTACACTTTTAATGGATATGTTTATTATGTTTATTGGAGTTACATTACTAAAATTTAACGACGGAATAATAAAATTAATATCACAAGTGGTTATAATTGTTGCAAACTATGTGTTTAGTAAAATATTTGTATTTAAAAAATAAATTAGGGGCTTATTTTAAGGAGGAATTCTTATGATAGGCTCTTTTTCTAAGCCTTTAAACTATATAATAGTAACAGTAATGGTCTTAACAATTTTCATTTGTACCTTTTTTATGCCAGAAATGCACATAGATTTTGAAAATAGAATAATTGGCGAAGATATGGAAATTAGCGAATATGGTTTTGTATGGCCAATTCCGGGGTATAATAAAATTACCTCATACTTTGGCAAAAGAAATTCACCAACACAAGGTGCAAGTTCATATCATAAAGGAATAGATATAGGTGCTCCAGAAGGAACTGTACTAATTGCAGTAGCAGATGGCGAAATTACATATACAGGCTTTTTAGGTGGTGGTGGCTATACCATTACTTTAAGCATAGAAGATATGAAAATAACATATTGTCATGTATCTCCAACTTTTATTGTAGAAGTTGGGCAAAAAGTAGAAAGAGGCGAAATAATAGGATATGTAGGGCCTAAATATGTGTATGGAGTAAAAGGAAATACGTATACAGATAGCACCGGAAAGCCAACCAATGGAGCAACTACAGGTTGCCATTTACACTTAGGAATACGTGTAAATGGGGAATATACAAATCCTTTAAATTATTATTAAAAGTCTATTGCAAAAAGTAACAATTACATATACAATAATGGCAAAGGAGGGATTAAATTGAAAATTGAAAATGTAGAAGAATTAAGAAAAATAGCAAAAAAAATAAGAATAAGTATAATAGAACAAGTATATAGAGCAAAATCAGGGCATCCGGGAGGTTCACTTTCATCAGCAGATATACTAACAGTATTGTATTTTAACCAAATGAATATAAACGAAAAAGAACCAAAGGCTACATTACGTGATAGATTTGTGCTATCAAAGGGGCATTGTGCACCTGTATTATATGCTACATTAGCAGAAAAAGGATTTTTTAATAAAGAAGAATTACTAGGTTTTAGAAAAGTAGATGGAAATTTGCAAGGTCATCCAGACATGAAAAAAGTAGCAGGGGTAGATTTTTCAACAGGTTCATTGGGACAAGGACTATCAGCAGCAAATGGAATGGCACTTGCTTCCAAGTTAGACCATAATGGATACAGAGTATATTGTTTGTTAGGAGATGGAGAAATAGAAGAAGGTCAAGTATGGGAAGCTGCAATGACTGCTAACAAATATCATTTAGATAATTTGTGTGCAATTGTAGATTACAATGGACTTCAAATAGATGGAACAGTTAAAGCCGTAAAAGGATTAGATGATTTAGAAGGAAAATTTAAGAATTTTGGCTTTAATACTATAGTAGTAGATGGCAATAATATAGAACAATTAATAGATGCCTTTGAAAGTGCAAAATTGGTAAAAGATATGCCAACTGTAATTATTGCAAAAACTATAAAAGGTAAAGGGGTATCTTTTATGGAAAATAAAGTAGAATGGCATGGAAAAGCTCCAAATGAGGAGGAATATAAACAAGCAATTGAAGAGTTGAAAAATAATTAGAATTTTGGATGTTCCAAATTTTATTGTCAAAATTTAATTCTTTTTAAACTTATTATAAAAGTTAGCAGAGAGGAAGGTAATAAAAAATGAAAGATATAAAAAAAGCTACTAGGCAAAGCTATGGCGAAGCTTTAGCAGAATTAGGAAAAGAAAATGAAAACGTAGTTGTATTTGATGCAGACCTATCTACTGCAACAAAAACTATGTTATTTGCAAAAAAATTTCCTGATAGATTTTTTGAAATGGGAATTGCAGAGCAAGATATGTTAGCTACGGCAGCTGGATTTTCTACTTGTGGAAAAATACCTTATGTGAGTACTTTTGCGGTGTTTGCAGCAGGAAGAGCATATGACCAAATACGAAATAGTATATGCTATCCAAAACTAAATGTAAAAATATGTGCAACACATAGTGGCATAACAGTAGGGGAAGATGGAGCAACACACCAAATGCTAGAAGATTTATCACTAATGAGAACTCTTCCAAATATGACAGTAATGTGCACTTCAGATGATACACAAACCAAATGGGCAATAAAAGAAATAAGTAAAATAAATGGTCCTGTGTACTTAAGGCTATCAAGAATGGAAACACCTATTATATATGAAGAAAATCAAAATTTTGAAATAGGAAAAGCTGTTCAAATAGGTGAGGGTACAGATGCCACAGTAATAGCAACAGGCGATGTGGTAGCAGAAGCTATAAAAGCAAAAGAAGAGTTAGAAAATAGAGGCATAAATATACGTGTGCTAGATATGCATACTATAAAACCAATAGATAAAGAGCAAATTGTAAAATGTGCAAAAGAAACTAAAAGGATAATAACAATAGAAGACCACAATATAATAGGTGGATTAGGAAGCTCAGTTTGTGAAGTTTTAGCAGAAGAATATCCATGCAAAGTAACAAGAATGGGAATACAAGATATTTTTGGAAAATCTGGAAAAGCAGAAGAACTTATGGAATACTTTGGAATTACTGCTAAAAATATTGTAGAAGAAATTTGCAAAAGTGAATAAAAGTAAAAAGCAGTATAGTTTGAAGCTATGCTGCTTTTTTAAATGAATTGATTTTATAATAGCATTCTATATTAAAAATAAGCAAAGCAACTTTTGTGAATTTTTTGTGAATTTTCAAAATAAGAGAAAATACAAGAAAAAGCGATAAAATGCGAAAAAGTGGTATAAATTACAAGGTATTTTGTTGAAAAAACTATTGCAAATAATTGATTTTATTGTTATGATTAGGGAGAAAAGATAAAATTGTGCAAATTTTAGAAAAATGCTAGGGAAATAAGCAATATAAAAAGTATAAGGAGCTAAATTAAATGATAGAATTTAGAAATGTAAGTAAAACATATAGTACTGGAACAGAAGCTGTTCACAATGCAAATTTTAAAATAGAAAAAGGAGAATTTGCGTTTTTAGTTGGAACATCTGGCTCAGGAAAATCAACATTAATAAAAATGATATTAAAAGAGGAGGACCCTACATCTGGAAACATAATAATAAATGGAAAAGATATAACTTTCTTAAAACCTAAAAGAGTACCATATTTAAGAAGAAGCATGGGAGTAGTTTTCCAAGACTTCAGATTGTTACCAGACAAAACAGTATATGAAAATGTAGCCTTTGCAATGTACATAGTTAGAGCAACACCAAAACATATAAGAAGACAAGTACCTATGGTACTTTCAATGGTGGGGCTAAGTGGAAAAGCTAAAATGTATCCAAATGAATTATCAGGTGGAGAGCAACAAAGGGTTGCTTTAGCAAGAGCCTTGGTAAATAACCCATCAATGTTAATTGCAGACGAGCCTACAGGAAACTTAGACCCAGAAACAGCTTGGGAAATTATGACATTACTTAATGATATAAATATGAGAGGAACAACAGTAGTTGTAGCAACACACGCAAAAGATATAGTAGACCGTATGAAAAAAAGAGTAATTCATATAGACAAAGGCGTAATAGATAGAGATGATAAAAAAGGTGGTTATGATAGTGAGATATAATGTACTAACTTATTTAATAGGGGAAGGTTTTAGAAACTTTTTCAAAAACAAAAAATCTACTGGTGCTTCTTTAATGATTATGTGTGCAACTATGCTAATATTTGGGCTATTCTTTTTAATTGGTGAAAACATAAATTATATGGTAAAAGAAGTAGAAGCAGAACAAGGCATGCAAGTATTTATGGTAAAAGATGCAACAGAAGAGCAAATAAAAAATTTAGGGGAACAAATTAAACAATTAGATTATGTAGCAAAAACAGAATTTGTTTCTAAAGAAGAAGCTTACAATATTGTAAAAGAAAAATATGGTGACTATGGAAGATTTTTAGAAGGTTATACCATAGAAAAAAATCCATTTAAAGTATCATATGTAGTAACATTAACAGATTTAAGCAAAAGCGAGCAAGTAAAAGATGAAATTAGCAAATTGGATAATGTAAACAACATAGAAATGAGAGATAAAACCATTAATGCTCTTGTAAGCATTGCAAATGGAATAAGATGGGTTTCAGCAGGAGTTCTAACATTGCTAATAGTTATATCAATATTTATTATTGCAAATACAATAAAACTTACAGTACATGCAAGAAGAAAAGAAATTTCAATTATGAAATATGTAGGAGCAACAAATGGTTTTATAAGATGGCCATTTATAGTAGAAGGTATTATAATAGGAATAGTATCAGCAATAATTTCAATATTAATATTAGGAGTTTCTTATAATTTTATAGTACAAAAAATAATGGAATCTTCAGTAACTAGTATGATAAATATAACATTATTACAATTTTCAGATATATTTGGACTAGTTGTAGCAGTGTACTTAGCCTTAGGAATAGGAATAGGATGCGTAGGAAGTGCAATTTCTATGAGAAAATATTTGAAAGTATAAAGAAAAGAGAGGAAAAATAATAATGAAAAGTAAATTCATTTCGTTTGGACTTGTATTAATTTTAATATTAACTAATCTGTGTGTACCAATTTATGCTACATCACAATCAGAGCTAGAAGACCAAAAAAGTGATTTAAATACAAAAATAGATGAAACCAAAAGTCAACAAACAGAAGTTAAAGAACAATTAAGCGAGCAAAGGCAAGAAATAGAAAAACTTGACGAATCAATTACACAAATGGAAGATGAAATATCTACATTAAATGTTCAAATTGCTGAGCTAGAAAATTCAATACAAGAAGAGCAAACAAAACTAGAGCAAAAGCAAAAAGAACACGAAGAAAACCAAGCATTAATGGAAGAAAGATTAGTGGTAATGTATGAGTATGGAGATACATCTTTCTTAGATATGTTATTTAACTCAAAAAATATAATTGAATTTATATCTAATTATTATATGTTATCACAAATCACACAATGTGATAAAGAATTATTAGAAACAATAGAAAAAGAACAAGAAGAAATAGAAAATACTAAAAAAGAATTGGAAGCAAATAAAGAAAAAGTTTCTAGTGCAAAAACAGAAAAAGAAACTAAAAACAATTTACTAAAAACTCAAAAATCACAAAGACAAGCAAAGGCAGATTCACTATCTGCTGAAGATAAAGCTCTTCAAAATAAAATAGATAGCTATAATGCACAAGTGGCCAAAATAGATAGTGATATTAAAAAAATAATTGAAGATTTAAATAATAAGAATAATAATTCATCAGGTTCAAATGGATTAAAATTTGATGGTAGCTTTATATGGCCATGTAACAACAAAATTATTACTTCAAGAGTAAAATGGCGTTGGGGTAGATGGCATAAAGGTATAGATATAGGAGCCAGGTATGAAAATGTATATGCTTCAGCTTCAGGTTATGCGTATACACTAGAAAATCCAGGTGGATATGGACACTATATCATGATAATTCATGGCGATGGATATATTACACTATATGGACATTTAAATTCATTTAAGGTGTCTTATGGTCAATATGTATCACAAGGACAAGTTATAGCACAGTCAGGAAATAGTGGCGGAAGTACAGGGGCACATTTGCATTTTGAAATAAGAAAAGCAAGTAGTATATCAGGCTTCTTTAGCAGCTCATTCTTAAACCCATTAGACTATTTGCCAGGTGGATATACAATATATGATTAATACTTTTTTAGCCGAGTTTATGGAGTGAAGAAAGGAATGTGATAAAGTATGATGAAAAAGAAGATAATTCCAATTTTGACAGTTATTATTCTATTATCATGCTTTTTCTTTATCCCTAAAATAAAGGCTTCTACATTAGAAGAACAAAAACAAGAAAATCAAGGTAAAAGAGAACAAGCAGAAAAAGATTTAGAATATGTACAAGAAGAATTGTCAGAAGCAGTAGTAAAAATACAAGAATTAGATGATAAAATAAGAACTGCAGAAAATGAAATTGCAGGAATGGATGAAAAACTAATAGACTTACAGACAAAAGTAGAGGAAACCACACAAAACCTACAAATTGTACAAAAAAACTATGACGAAAACAAAAAAATAATGGAAAACAGATTAGTGGTAATGTACGAATGTGGAGATGTTACATATTTAGATTTATTGTTAAGATCATCTAGTTTAGTAGAGTTCTTATCAAATTATTACATAATAGAAGAAATTGTAAGAAGTGATAATGAATTATTAGCAAGTATAGAAAAAGAAAAAGATGAAATAGAAACAACTAAAAAACAACTAGAACAACAAAAAGCAGAATTAAAACTTTTAAAAGTAAAGCAAGAGCAAACAAGAATAATAATGCAAAACAATAAAACAATACAACAAAATGAAATAGATAAGCTATCAGACAATGAAAAAGAATTGCAACAAAAAATACAAGAGTATAAAGATGAAGAAGCTAGAATAGAAAATTTAATAAAATTAGCTTCAGGCCAATATACATATAATGGAGAATATTCAGGTGGAATAATGGCATGGCCAATTGCAAAAGAAGGAACTTATATAACTTCAAATTATGGAACAAGAGAGCATCCAATACAAGGAATAATAAAAACACATACAGGTATAGATATTGGAAATGCAGGCTTTGGGGCACCAGTTATAGCGGCAGCAGATGGAATAGTTTCTATGGCAAGCTATTATGGTGGATATGGAAACTGCGTAATGATAAATCATGGAAATGGAATATCTACATTATATGGTCATGGGCAAAAAATATTAACAACAGTCGGTACAGAAGTAAAAAAAGGTGATTTAATAATGGAAGTTGGTTCAACAGGACTTTCAACAGGACCACATTTACATTTTGAAGTAAGAATAAACGGAGTGCATACAAATCCACTTCAATATTTACAATAATTTATAATAACTTAGGAGGAAAACGTGAAAAAAAATAATATTTATAAGGCTATAATGCTGGTTATATTAACAGCAACAATTACTTTTATAGTTACATCAATTGTAATGTACAACACTACAGAAAGTACAAAAATAAAATATGTAAGTACAGATGAAGTAGGAGCAACCTTTAAAATGTTCCGTAATTTTATAGAAAAAAATTATTTAGGAACTATGGATGAAGACGCAATGTTAGAGTCTGCTATTAAAGGTTATGTAGCAGGACTAGATGATGACTATTCAGAGTATATAACAAAAGAAGAAATGGAAGAATATATGCAAGATGCAAGAGGAAATTATGTAGGTGTAGGAATATATATAACAAATAATACAAAAACAAATCAAATAGTAGTATTAATGCCTATTAAGGGGTCACCAGCAGAAGCAGCAGGAATAAAATCAGGAGATGTAATTACTAAAGTAGATGGCACAGAATACAAAGGTGAGCAGTTATCAGAAGCTTCTAAAGCTTTAAAAAGTGAAGCAGGAACAATAGCAAAAATAGAAGTATTAAGAAATGATACTGAAAAGTTAGAATTTGAAGTAGAAAGAAAAAACATAAAAGTAAGTCATATAGAAGCTAAAGTTTTAGAAAATGACATAGGATATATGAAGGTGTCTACCTTTGATGAAGGATGTTATGCAGAGTTTAAAGAAAATTGGGAAAAACTAAGTAGTCAAAATGTAAAATCATTAATAATAGACCTAAGAAATAATGGCGGAGGAATTGTAGACGAAGCTTTAAATATGGCAGATATGATGGTAGAAAAAGATAAAACATTATTAATAACAGCTAGCAAAAATGCAGAAGAAAAAATAAACAAAGCAGAGCAAGAAAAAACGATTAATGTGCCAATAGTAATATTAGTAAATGAAGGAACAGCAAGCTCTTCAGAGATACTTTCAGCAGCAGTAAGGGAAAACAATGAAAATGTAAAAATAATAGGAACAAAAACTTATGGAAAAGGTGTAATTCAAACAATATTCAATTTATCAGATGGAAGTGGAATAAAACTTACAACCAGCGAGTATTACACACCAAACCACAACACTATAAATAAAGAGGGAATTGCTCCAGATATAGAAGTAGAACTTCCAGAAGACGAAAATATATATACTGTAAGCGAAAAAAATGATACACAACTTCAAAAAGCAATAGAAGTTTTAAAATAACAGAAAATCAGTCACAATATCACAAAATTCGACATATAATTAACTAAATAGATACCATAGAGGTGAGATATTGTGAGTAGATTAAAAAAAGGAGATATTGTAGGTCGAATATCCTACAATAAAGATGTGTTATTTGAAATTACGAAAATTATAAAAACCAGTAATAATAAAGAAATATATATATTAAAAGGAATTACTGAAAGAATAGAGGCAGATGCACCCGGGGAAGACCTAGAGCTAATGGACAAAAGGATGATAGAAGACAGAATAAAAATCATGGACAAAAAGGTAGAAAATAGAATCACTAAATGTTTAAAAGACCCTAAATATTCCTTTTGTAAGGCACAAAAAATATTTGGGTTTGGAGAAAAAAGAAGCAGCAAAGAAACATTTACAGGGAAAATATTGCATTTAGATGGTGATAAAAGATATACAGAAAAATCTATGAGATATTACAAAAGTTTAGGTCTAAATGCAATAGTAAAAAATGTGTCAGAAAGTAAGCAACCATACGTAGTTAAAGCACTTTTGAATAAGTATGAGCCAGATATATTGGTAATAACAGGTCATGATGGAATGATAAAAAAAGAAACAGGCTTTAATGATATATATAATTATAGAAATTCAAAATATTTTATAAATACAGTAAACGAAGCAAGAAGTTGGCAAAAAAATGGGAAAACTTTAGCAATATTTGCAGGAGCATGTCAAAGCTATTATGAGGCAATAATGGCAGCAGGAGCAAACTTTGCATCATCGCCCAAAAGAATAATGATAGACTTTATAGACCCGTTAATAGTTGCAGAAAGAATAGCTACAACAGATAGTACAAAATACTTAACAATAGAAGACATAAAAGATGAGTTAAGAGATGGGGAAGCAGGGATTAGTGGAATAGGAAGTATAGGTAAAAAACAAAAATTAACAGTGTAATAAAAAAGTAAAAAAAATGTAAAAAGAATGTAACAAACAACCACAACCTTTGCTACAAGCGAGATAGAAGTAAACGACATAAAAAAATTACTTTTGACAATTTCTGCTGTATATGGTAAAATTTAGTCATCATTAAGAAGTAGGTGATGGCATGATTTGTAAAAGTGATATAGCAAGTCTAAAAACAGATATTGGAGAAAAAATAGGGCAAAAGATAATTGTTAGAGGCTCTTTAGGAAGAAGTAAAACTTTTGAAAAAGAAGCAACAATAGAAAAAGCCTATCCAAACATTTTTGTAGTAAAATATGATGAAAGCGAAAGAAATGTTACCTATAGTTATACAGATGTTTTAACAAGAACAGTAGAGGTAGATATATTTGACGGCGAAGGATATGAGCCATTAGTGCCTCCAGTTATGACTGCAAAAGCATAATAAAAAGAAAAACAAAAGCGAAAAAAATAAAATATTAAAAAATTCCTAAATATTTAGGAATTTTTTTTGTAACCAAGCAATATACATTAATTAATAAAAAATGAAGGAGGTATATTGCAATGCAGGTTACAGCAAGCAAAGAAACACTATGTATTAACCAACTAATAGGGCAAAAAACAGATACAGTCATAGTAGAAGAGGACTTTGTAGTTCCAGATATAAAGCCAGATATATTAAATACAATTTGTACAAATGGAACAGTATGTATTTATAAAAAAGAAGTAATGGACGGAAAAGTAAAGCTGGAAGGCGGAATAAATGCATATATTATGTATTTGGCAGATGATGAACAAGCAAGCCAAAGAAGCATGAATGTAGCTTTAGAATTTTCAAAAACAATAGATTTTGAAGTTGTAAAAACAGGAATGATATTAGATGAAAATGTAAAATTAAAAGCAATTGAATGCAGAGTTATAAATGGAAGAAAAATTAATATAAAAGCAATATTAGATGTAGAAATAAAAGTTTCAGCAAATGAAGACGTAGATTTTGTAAAAGAAGTAAATAACGTAAAAGATATTCAACTTTTAACCAATAACTTAAAACTAAATTCCTTGTTAGGGACCGGAAATACAAAAGTGTATGCAAAAGATACAATAGTAATAGATAGTGCAGACAATTTAGCAGAAATAATGAAAGTAGATATAAATATAATAAATAAAGAAACAAAAATAAGCTATAATAAAGTATTAGTAAAAGCAGATGCAAATGTAAGAATATTATATAGAACAGAAGACAATAGAATATGCTCAAGCAGCAATTTAATACCGATAATGGGATTTATAGACATGCCAGACATTACAGACGAAAATCTATGTGAAGTAAAATATGAAATAAAGAATTTAATAATAAAGCCAAACAATATAGAAGAACATTCAATTTATGTAGAAGCAGAATTAGAAATTAACTGCAATGTATATCAAACAAAAGATGTAAGCATAATAGAAGATTTATACAGTCCAAGCGTAGACTTAGTATATAAGCAAAAACAAATAAGAGCAATAGCCCAAAAAGAAATAGTAAAAGATATGTGCAATATAAGAGAAAAACAATATATATCAGAACTAGAAAATAAAAAAATATATGATGTAACAGTAAAACCAACAATTACAAATCAAACAGTCTTAAAAAATAGAGTAATGTTTGAAGGAGAGGTAGAGCTAAGCTTTTTATTTGACTTAGAAACTGGAAATTCTAGACTATCCACAAAAAGTGTAACAATACCCTTCAATTTTAGCATGGACTGTAATGGAATAACGCAAACCTCAGAAATAGAAACAAATGTAGAAGTAGCACTTCAAGACTTTATTATAATGCCAGACGAAAATATAGATATAAAAATAGACTTAGAATTTATGGTAAATTTATCAAACAACAGAAATATAAATGTAATACAAGAAATAGAGCAAGAAGAGGGAAGAACAGAGGCAAGATATAGCTTAATAATATATTTTGTAAAAGCAGGAGATACTTTATGGAATATAGCAAAAAAATTCCATAGCACAGTTTCAAACATAGCTGCAATAAATAAAATTGAGGACGAAAATAAAATAAATGTTGGGGAACAACTATTTATTCCAATAGCAACAAAATAAAAGGAAAACAAATGGATAAAATTTATTCAAGGAAAAGAATTAACTTTCCAAAACCTTTAAAAAACAATATGGACAATGAAAAAATATTAAAAATAGTAAAAATATTTTTAATTATAAGTATTGCAATGGTCACAGCCAATGTAATAATACGTGCAATAACACCAATAATAGATAAACAATGTGTAAATAAAGCTAAAAGCATAGCAACAAAAATTTCAAATGAACAAGCAACAATTGTAATGAGTAAATACAAATATGAAGATTTGTGCACAATGGAGAAAGATAACAATGGAAATGTAACTATGATAAAAGCAAACATAATACCAATAAATGAAATAATATCAGATGTAGCAATATACATACAAGAAGAGTTAAACAAAACAGAGAATAGTGAGTTTTCAATAAAATTAGGAAGTTTTACAGGAAGCAAAATACTTTCAGGAAGAGGACCAAATGTAAATATAAAAATTTCAACAATAGGAAACTTAGATACATCTTTAGAATCTGAATTTATATCAGCAGGAGTAAACCAAACCTTGCATAGGCTGTATTTGCAAGTAGAATGCAATGTAATAATATTAACGCCATTTAACACTATGGAAGAAAAAATAACAAATCAAGTATTATTAGCAGAAGCGGTAATAGTAGGAACACCACCAAGCACATATATCAAATCTGACTAATACCCTTTGGGGACGTTTCCTTTTGGTTAAACTGTCCCTTTTGGGTATCTTTTATATTCTAATAAAGCTCTACAAAATTCTACTTTTTTTGTTCTATATTCAAAAAAACTACTCTAATTAAATAGGGTAGCTTTTTATAAAAACATTGGATTTTGTGAAATCCGTGTGTATTGATTTTATCTCTTACTAAATTGTGGAGCTTTTCTAGCTTTTTTAAGACCGTATTTTTTTCTTTCCTTCATACGTGGATCTCTTGTTAAGTATCCATTAGATTTTAATATTGGTCTAAATTCGCTATTTGCTTCATTTAATGCTCTTGCAATACCGTGACGGATAGCTCCAGCTTGACCTGTAAATCCTCCACCTTGAACTTTAGCAATAACATCATATTTAGCTGTAGTTTCTGTTGCAGATAATGGTTGTCTTACTATAGTTTTTAAAACTTCTGTTCCAAAGTATTCATCTATACTTTTTCCGTTTATTGTAATAACTCCAGTTCCTTCTACAAGTCTTACTCTAGCAATAGATTTTTTTCTTCTACCAGTACCATAGAAAACTGATTTAACTGATTTTGCTTTAGCCATATTATTTTACCTCCCAAACTTCTGGTTTTTGAGCGATGTTTTCATGTTCGCTACCAGCATATACTCTTAATTTTTTTACCATTTGTCTTCCTAGGCTATTGTGTGGAAGCATACCTTTTACAGCAAGCATCATAGCTTGTTCTGGTTTGTTTTCCATCATAACTCTTGCAGATGTTTCTTTCATTCCACCAATATATCCTGAATGATGTCTGTAAACTTTTTGGTCTAATTTTCTTCCTGTTAAAACAGCATCTTTACAATTAATAATAATTACGTGATCTCCAACATCCATATTTGGAGTATAAGTTGGTTTGTGTTTTCCTCTTAATAATTTAGCAGCTTCAGTAGCAACTCTACCTAAAGGTTTGTTAGCGGCATCTAAAACATACCATTTTCTTTCAATTTCATTCTTTTTTACACTATGTGTTGTATTGTTCATGGTAATAAATACCCTCCATTCATTATATAATATTTATATGAAACTACTTTATACTTAAACTACCGGGGAGAAGTTTGAATATAAAATAAGTAACATTTCTTAATTACGCTATATTATTCTAATACAAATACACGAAAAAGTCAAGAAAAATATGGCAATTGCAAAAAATATTTTTTAGAGAAAAGAGATTTTAATTTTAAAATTAAAAAAATATATCATTGGAGTAAATAGCTTGCAAAAGCAGAAGAAGTATAGCCCACTTACAAATATAAAAAAATGAATCCCCGTATAAACGTAAAAAAAGCCCATTTTTAGGCTTTTTCTTTTTGGTGCTTCGAAGTGGAATCGAACCACTGACACAGGGATTTTCAGTCCCTTGCTCTACCAACTGAGCTATCGAAGCAAAAAAATGGCGACCTGGAACGGGCTCGAACCGTCGACCTCTAGCGTGACAGGCTAGCGTT
>USFC01000041.1 GCA_900553865.1 uncultured Clostridium sp. | reverse complement strand
TCTGAAAGTCTTACACTTATATCCCATTGATTTTCTGCATTTTCTTTGTTTTCTAATGTATCATATGTGTAGGTATGTGTTTGCCCATTTATTTCTAAGGTTACTTTGTCTACGTCTTTTTTAATGGCTAAGTCTGATTCTTCTCTTCTTTCTACACCTAGGTTTATGTAGTATGCATTTGGATATAGTATAGCTATTCCTGCTATTCCATTGCTGGCTAATAGTTTTGGTGTGTTTAACCATTTATATTGTTTGTCTATTAAAAATATTTCTGGTGTTGGGTACAAACCTGCTGCTCCATCTGCTGTAGTGTATGCGTCCATCATACAGTCTTCTACATATTGAGCCATTGATTCGTTTCCACCTATTAGGTTTCCAAATTCATCTATTACCCCTGCTGCTAATAGTTCTTCTTTTGTATATGATTTATTGTATCCTCTTACTCCTACTCCTTGGTATGTTCCGTCTTTTGTTTTATAGTTTGCCGGTGCTGAGCCTATTTGTTCAAATCTAATGTTGTATTCTTTTCTTTCTGAGGTTACATCTTTTGCATTTGAATTTGTTTGCCAATTGCTGCCTCCCCAAGTGCTTGAATCTTCTAAGTTTACTGGTTGATAGTATTGGCCATTATATGTGAATTTTACAGAGTATTGGTACATTGCATTTAGGTTTTTGAAGATGTATTCTCCATTTTCATCTGTTCTAGTGCTTGCAACTTCTCCTCCACCTGCTTGGTATAGTGTAACTAGCATATTTGGTATTCTTTTTTCGCTGGTTTCATAGGTTCCATTTGAAGTACTTTCTTTTCCTCCTTTGGCATCTTCCCATGCATAGCCACCTAGTTCCATTGAAAGGTCTATGTCTACATCTGTGCTTTCTATGTTATATGTTCTTTTTCCATTTTCTGCTATTGTTAAGGTTTGAGCACTTAAGCCTGCTTGTTCTGGCTCTTCTCCTTGCTGAATGTATGGTTGACAAAGTTGTAAATCTATAGTTGGTATGTCCACCGTTTCATTTTTATAATACGTTTTATTTTCATATCTATGCACGGGCTCATTATTCTCATCTCTTTTCACGACCCATTTTCCATCTTTTAGCTCCCATTCATAGTCTTCTGTTTTTACTCTTTCCGTATATGATACAATTTTCTCATATGTTCCATATATTTGTAATCCTCCTGATTCCATTATATATGGATAATCCACAATCCAACAATATCCATAATATTTATATATATCTGCCAATGTATCTAATTGTGTATAATCTATATTTGTTCCATTTATATATTCAAACTCTGCACTTAAATTTATCTTTTTCTCATAATTTATTTTTTTTGCATCAAATTTTATAAAAAACTTTTCACCTGCTTTTGGATAAGGTTTTTGCATTCCATTTGCACCTGGTACTTGTGTACCTTCTGATTCAAATATTATTTCAAAATCGTCGTGTGTTTCATCATATAAAAGTGCTCCATTATTTATACTTAAAGATTTTACATATGATATATCTTCTGCTGTATAGTCTGGGTAGTCTAAGGAAAATGGGCCTACTATATAGCTTTGATTTTTTCTATCTGCTATTACTTGTGCTAAACTTGAATCTATAGATGCACTAAAGTCTTGTTGCACAAATTCTGCATATTTTTGTGCATTTTCATATAAGGTTCTTCCATTTGCTGTTCCTTTTTCACCTGGGTTTTGTCCTAAAGATAACCAATATGCTGTTTGCATATCGTTTAGGCTATATTTTTTGCCATATTCTGAAGTTTCACCATATGCATTTTCTAAAGAAGTTAATATATATGCTTTTTCATCATTAGAGTATGAGCCTATTCCTGTTTTTGTATATTTATCGTCTGCACCTTGAGCAGTTTCTAACACTACAAACTCAGGGCCATCAGTTGCTGTTATTCCTTTTTCAGTATAACCTCCATGGTCTACATCTGAACTATATTTACTTGGCCATACACTTTTAGATAATTTTTCAAATAATTCTTTTAAATTATCCATACTTTCGACTTGTGCCATTGCCGCACTTTGGTTGTCACCTCTATTCATATCATAGACACCTGATAAGTACAATATTCTTTTTAATTCTTCTGGATAACTATCCCATATATCCCATATTATATAATATCCTATTGCATCTTCTCCTCCTGGTGCATCAAAATTTACTGTTACATCTACTTTTGTTGGCTCACTAGTGTTACTTGTCTTATCTCCTACATGTCTTCTTACTGTGGATTCTATTTTTTGCACATATTCATTATATACTGCCATTATAACATCATATGTAGTCTTTGCCTTTGTTCCCGTTACACTCAAATTTACCCCTTGTATTACTGTATTTCCGTGGTACTAAAAAGTGTTTTTCTGGGTCATAGTGACCATATCTTACATATGAGCCATGTTCTGCACAATATACTACCTCTCCATTTGCTGTAGCTTCCCAAGAGCCTTGCCTTGTCCAACTGTTCCTTGCACTTGGAAGTGTTACTGTTCTTTTTTCACTTCCATAATATTGTGGGAACATACCTGTTGAACCTGAAATATTTCTTGCTGGCATTTTTGCCTCACTTGAACCCCATCTTTTATACACTTCATTATTTGTTTCTATTACATCATCTGCTAATGATGTATATTTTATTGAATAGATAGACAATATGATTGCCATCAATATCAATATTTTCTTTAAAATTTTATTTTCCTTTAGTTTTTTCATATTATCTATCTCCTAACTTTATTTTATAACCCTTTTATTTACAATGTATGCTCCTATGCATACTCCTGCAAGTACTATTGTTGCTACTATAATTGCTGTTATTATAATTACTTCCCCTGTTTTTACTGTAATTAATACATCTGCATATGAAATGTCGTCTTCACTGCTTACTTTGTTGCCAGTTACAGAATCTATATCTTCTATTCCTTTTTCGTTATATGCCTCATATATTTCGGCTGTGTTGTTGTATACTCCTAAATTGTTTTGCGTCATTTTCTTGGTTAATAGAAGTGTTACTTCTTTGCTTTCTCCCGGATTTATTAGTGTGTTTGCTAAACTTGAATTGTATAAGTTTCCATCTCCATTTGTGTACCAAGTGCTATTTAGTTCTGAATTGAATTTCATTTCACTTGGCATGTAGTCTACTATTTTCTTTACATAGCCTGGTATTGCACCTTCGTTTGTTACTTTTATTTTGTATTCTACTATTATGCTTGTATTTTCTATATTTTTTCCTACTAACTCTTTTTTAGCAAGTTTTGCGTCTTTGTATTCATATACGCTGGTTTCGTTTCCTGTTTGTACTGTTATTTTTGTTACTGTTTTGTCTAGTTTTAAATCAAATTTTGGATTTTCTACTAATCCTAAGTCTATGTTATATATGTTATTTTCTGCTACATTTATTTCTTCTGTTATTGCAGCTAGCCTTGTTACTCCATTTAGTGTAATTTTTGTGTCTATTCCATCTGAATTTAAGCTTTCGTCTACTCCTTGTTTTTGGTAAGCAGTTGCACTATAGTTTGCTGTATTATATAAGAAGATTACTGTATATTTTCCTTTTGGAATTTTTGTAAAGCTATAGTTTCCTTCACTACTTGTTACTGTTTTTAGTATGTTGTTTTCTTCGTCTTTTGCTAATTCTCCTGTTTGATTGTTAAATAGTAAAACTTCCACATCTCCTAGCTTGCTTTCGTTTTCATCTTTTATTCCGTCTTTGTTTTCATCTTTCCATACTTGTCCCATTATTCTTTTAGTTTGACCATTTTCTCCTCCATCATCTATGTTGCTGTAGTCAAATTTTTCTATAAGATGTGTGTATGTGTTAGATTCTATTTTGCCTATTTCTTCTGCCTCTAGTGTTAGTTTATTTGAAACTTTTTTGCTTTCATCTAGTGGCTTTGCTGCTACGTTTACTTCTAAAGTTATAGTTTCTTTTCCACTAATGCTTGTATTTATGCTATTTTTGTATGAACTTTGAGTTTCCCCATTTGCTCTTTTTAGTAAAATACTGTTTAGTGTAAGTTCTTCTGGCAATATGTCTGTTAATTTTACATTATACATATCTATGCTTGATAAGTTTTGTATTGTAAATATGTATTTTAGGTCCTCATATGCTGTTATGCTTGCGTTTTGTGGTATGTTTGAAGTTTGTATTATTTTGAAGCCTATTTTGCTTATTTGTATTTCTTCTGTTTCTACTTCTTGTTTTCTTGCATTTTTGCCTGATATGCTTACATTAAGTTTTACGGTTTTGTCATATTCGTTTTGCTCTAAGTTTGAGGTTTTTACACTTAGGTTTATTAGTTTTTTGTTTCTTCCGCTTACTGTTCCTAGTTCAATTGTTAGCTTTCTTGTATTTTTGTTATAACTATATATTACATTGTTTGTTATGTCTGTTTTTGCTTTGTTTATTTGGTCTTCTATTTTTACGCTTTCATATTCTATTCCTTCTGGAATTTGTATTTCTAGTACTGTTTCTTCTCTTTCTTCTTGTGTGCTAGATGACATTACTTCCATATAATATGAAAAACTTTCTCCTTCTTTTAGTGTTTCTCTGTCTTTTAGAACTGTTGGTGTTACTATGTAATATGTTTTTGCTATTATATTTTTTACTGTATTTGTTTCTGTTTGTTTTGGAACACTATCTGTTTTTACTGTAAATTTGATTTCTACATTTTGTTTGTCTTCTATGATAGTTGTTACTTTCATTAGTATTTTCTTTTCTACTTTTCCGCCTTCAGGTATGTTTCCTATATTTAAGTTTATTTCTTTTCCTTCTGTTGCTGTTGTTTTGTAGCCTGTGTTTGTGCTTTCGTCTTCTACTATATAGTTTAAACCTGTTGGAACTGTAGTAGTTGCTATTACATTTTCTGCTACCTCTGTTCCTGTGTTTTCTACAGTTAATGCATATTCTATTATTTTGCCTGTTATTATTTCTTCTGCCTCTGGTTTATTTGACTCTAGGCTTGCTTTTAAGATAACTCCTTTTCCTGTAATTATTCCTATGGTTGCTGAAACTGTTTTATCTTGAATTGTACCTGTTTCTAGGTTGTTATTAAAATATACTGTGTAATTTTCATTTGCTGTTTGGTTGTAGTCTAAGTTTGCTGGCAATTGTGCTTCATATGTAAAGTCTATTGCTTCTGCTGTGTTCATTTGGTAGTCTTTTAATACTATTAAATATGATTTTACTTTGCTTAGGTCTGCTGGTGTTTTTGTCCAACCATTTGCTTGTTTACTTAAATCTTTATCTGCATTTGCATTTTCTGTGTAGTATATTTCTACTTTGCTATTATCTTTGCTGCTTACTGTTATTCCACTTGTAAGTGGCATTTCTATATTTGAACCTAATTCAGTATTTTCTTTTGATGCTATTCTTCCTAATATACTTATTCCATCTATTGTATTGTTGTAGTTATTTATTACTGTCATTTCATATTTTACGTTTCTTGCTGCTGACATGGTTTCTACTGTTACTGTTTTTCCTTCTCCACTTATTGCTGTTATTTTTTCTGCATTTTCTTTATAGTTGCTTATTGTACTTGTGGTTACTACTCCTGTTGGAGCTACAAAGTTTATAGAGGTTTCTACTTTATTTGTTTCTGCTGTACTTTCGTTGGTGTATTCCATTTCTATTTTTTCTTGTTTGTTAGCTGTTAATTTATTTACTGTTAAATCTGCTGTTACTACTACGTTTACACCTTTTGATACTGCTCCTAAGTTATAGTTAGTTTGCATTCCTTCTAGTTCTATTTTTATTATTTTGCTGCCTTGTTCTTCTTCTACTTTGCTATTTTTTAATGTTAGTTTTGAGCCTTCGGTTTCAAATAGTACTTCTACATTTTTTATATTTATTTCTTCTATTTCTTTTGGTAGTTTTATTTTTAATGTTGGATTTTTGTATAAGTTACATTCTAATGTATTTGTTTCTAGTATTCCTGTTATTTTTACATTTTCGTTTGTTACTATTGTTGATAATTGGCTTGGCTCCATTTCTATTTGTGCTTTTGATGTTGGTTCTATTAGAGTTATTTCTTTTGCTATACTTCCTTGTGATACTGTTGCTTCTCCTTTTAGTCCTTGTGCTTCTACACTTGTTTCTATTTTTGTAAAGTTTTTTGCTTGTGCTTTGCTATATGTAATTTCTCCTATTTGTTTTGTTACTTCTATTTCTAGCTTTCCTTCGGTTTTAGGTGTGCTTGTTTCTATTTTTATGCTTCCTAATTTTGAACCTGCTATGTTTACTATATAATTTCCGTTTTCATCTACATTCGCGTTTTTGTTTATTGTTCCTATTAATGTTGCTTCATTATATATTTTTATTGTTCCTTCGCTACCTAATATTTTTTCGAAGTTTGTTTTTGCTATTTTTATTTCTTTTATTATTCCTTGTGTTTCTACTTTGCTTCCGTCTTGTGCTACAAAGTTATCTTTGTTTACTTGCATTTGTAATTTATCTACTACTTGTGTTTCTCCTACTTTTAGTATGCTTGCATTTGCTACTATTTTTTGTGTATAGTCTGTTTCTTTTTTGTCTGTGGTTTCGTAGTTTGCATACATTTGTCCTTTACTAATACTGTCGTTTTGGTTTTTTATTTCAAAATCTACTAAATTTCCTACTTGCTCTTTTAAAGTTACTTGAGCAGATTTTCTTCTTGTAGCTTTTGTAATGCTTGCTTCGTACAATGAAATTTGGCTACTTATTTCTACTGGAACATTAATAGCTTCTGTAACTTCTTGCTTGTAAATAAGTGTTACTACAAATTCGTCTTTTACTCCTTTTTTCCAGCTTACTTCGCCATTCGCATTTGCATCATTTGAAACTGTAATTGTTAGTTTACCTGTGCTTTTATCGTAATTGTAATTTGAAGCAGTAAAACTTTTTGCTGAATTTTCTCCATTTGTTGCTTCAGTATTTACACCATACACTTTTACTTCTTCTGGTGCTTGTCCATTTATATTTGGAATTGTAAGTTCTACTTTATCTTCTTTTACTGGTAATGTATTGTCTTTTAAATATGACTCTATATTCATTTGTAAAATTGTTTCTTTTTGGCCATTAACTACTATAGGCATAAATTTTAAAATACTAGCATTTAACTCAGCATATTTTTTTGCTGTCCATGCTAAATTAACAGTAACATCCTTTTTAGCTTGTTTTTCATTTCCGTTACCATCTACATATGTTCCTGTGAATTTTACAGTATTTTCCTTGTATATTTCAGATAATGAAATTGTGTTATTTGTTTCTTTCATTTCTATTGGAATTGCTAATTCTACTGTATTTCCATTTAATATTTGGTTAAAATATATTTTATTATTTTCTATTTTTGATATTTCTTTTGCAGTAAATCCTTCTGTTACTTTAAAGTTTGGATTATTTAAATCTACTACAATATTTTTTAAATATCCTGTGTTACTTACTTTTATTTTTGTATATAGGTAATTTTCTTCACCTATATTTTTTATTGATGCATATGTTTTATTTTCGTTTTCTTTAAAATATACATCAAATTCGACATTTGCTTGGTTTGTAGCTGTTTGGCTACTTGCAAATGCCTCTCCAATAATACTTAAATAACTAAACATTATTATAAAAGTTAATATTCCTGCTAGCCATCTTGTTTTTTGTTTGTACATAGAATTTTCCTCCTAAATTTATATTATTTTTAATATAATTTATACATAATTATAAGTCATATCTTATTATACTCCATTTTTGTGTAGTTTTCAATGTTTTTTCGAAGTTTTTTAAACTTTTTATGTATATTATTTCTCTCTTTTGCTTACATTTATTGGCAAATTTCTACTTTTTTTGCCGCTGAGCTTCCTATTTTGACACATATAGATATTTTTTTCAATACCCATTTTTTATTTTTGCTATCTTTTTATTTATTTTTTCTTTACGGATTTACATACTTTTTACTAAAATATTAAATTTTTATTACAATTTTGGTTTATTATTTTAGTAGAAATTTTTATAAAGTTTATGTGGAATATTGTCGAATTTTGTTATATTCTAGTAAGGTTAAAAAAACTATACTAAAATACAGCAAAAAGTTGCCATTAATATAGCAACTTTTTTATAACGTTTATTTTTTATCTTTTTCTTCTATCTCTTTTATTTTCTTTATTTCTTCTAGGTCTAATTTTGTAGCAGTTTGTACTTGTTCAATTGTCATTCCCATCTTTAGTAATTCTTTTGCTACGTCTTTTCTTCCGTTTTTTTATTCCTTCTCTTGTGGCATAATTAATTCCGCTTATTCTATCCATTTCCCATTTTTCCCTTAAATCTGCTAATCTTCTTAATTCTGCTTCTCCTGTTAAATATTTCATTTGAATTCTTGCTTTTACTTGTATTTCATTTTTCTCTTCTGCCATTTTTAAAGCCTCCTTATAATAAGGTTCTATCCTTTCTTAATTATACTAAATTCGTTTGCTTTTAACAATACTTTTTAGTAAATATTTATCCTTTCATTCCAGATAAGATTACAACTGCTGTTAAAAAGTTACCAAAAGGGACAGATTAACCAAAAGGAAACGTCCCCATTGCGTCCTAATCTTTTAATTAATATTTTTCTAACATTTTTGATAAACCTTTAGCAAATATTTCTTTAAAGTTTTCATCACTTTCAAGTTTACCTTTTACAATTCCACCATACATATCTTGTTCAGGTCCTTGTATTTCTATTAATTTAATAAATTCTTCTACTTCTTGTACTTCATTTTCTGAATTTTGATATTCTATTTCTACAAAATTTCCAAGTATATCAAATTCATCAATAAATATTTTTAAATTTTTATATTTTCTAATTTCTCTTGTTCTTTTTAAATATAAGTATGGTTCCATTCCAATTAATTTTAAATAGTTAACTCCATCTGTAATTTTTTCTAATTTTATAGATTGTTCCATACATTCATTTTTATTTGTATATTTTTTTACTTCAAGAGTCTTATTTTCTCCTTTTTGTCTTATTCTACAAATAAAACCATATTTTGAATATGAATTAAATCCATCATACCCACATGTTATGTCCAACATTTCCATTCTTTCTTTATATGGAGTTGTATTTTTTATAATTTTTTCAATTTGTTCTTTGCTAATTAAATATCTTACTTCTTTTTCTTTTTCCAACTTTCTTAACACCACCTATATAAAATTGCTATATTTATGATACCACTTTTTTCTCAAATAGGCAATCTTTTCTAAGTTTCTCGAAAGATTCTTTCAAATTACTTTTTGCCCTATTCACAAATAACTAACTGCTGTTAAAAAGTTACCAAAAGGGACAGATTAACCAAAAGGAAACGTCCCCAATGGAGCAAAAGGGACAGATGACGCAAAAGGAAACGTCCCTTTTGCGTCATCTGTTTTTTTAGCCGATTAGTTTTAGATGTGCATCAAGTGTCATTTTTTCGCCTTTGAAGGTTATGTCTATGCAGGTAGGAGAAACGTATCCGCCTCTTCTTATGACGCTTGGTACTTTTCTTAAAAGTGTAATTCCGTCTACTGTGCTTACATCGTCGAAAAGCAAGTAGTTTGTGACTTCTCCATCATTTTCTGGTATATATACCGCTAAGGTATCGTCGTCTGCAAATTCTACTTCTTGGAATTCTTCCAGAATGATTTTTTTGTTAGTTGTATCGTTAAATACTACTAACTTCGGTTCTGTAATTATTCCGTCGAAGGTTTTTATCCAGTCGACCCCAGAGAGTGTAGATTCCATATCTATTCCAGCATATGGGTCTGTTTGTGTTTCTTCTGTAGTTTCAGGTTCTGCCTCTTCCGTTTCTTCGTTGCTACTTACAAGGCTTTCTGTTTCTGAAATCACTGTTTCCGTAGCTTCGGTGCTTTCCTCTACGATTGCTACTTCTGTTTCATCAATAGCATTTTCGCTAGATGCGCACGAGCAAAATAATAAGGTACTTGCTCCTGCTAAAGCACACACTACTGCACTAATCCGCTTTCTTTTCATACAAAAACCTCCCTTAAATTATTAAGTGTTGTTGGTTACATAGGTATATTACCTATATTTAGGCATATTACCATCTGCTATTTCTTTTGTCAATATTTACTGCCTATTTTCGGCAAAAAACTACAGGAAATACAAATCCTGTAGTTTTTGTTGCAAACATCACTTGAAAATTAATGTGGCATGAATTTCGATATCTTCGCCATGGACGCTGTTGGTCTGGCTGACTTCAAGGCTTCCTTTTTCCTTTGTCATATTAAGTGGTTCTGAATAGTACGTACTCATTTCATCACTATCCACCTTTGTAAAGGAATTACCTCCCTCAAACATACCAGTGTAGATATCTGCTCCAGCCGGATAGTATGTGGTAATTACATCTCCGTCTTTGAATTCAACTTCCTGTCCATCTTCTATAATTACCTTTTTATTAGTAGTATCGTTAAATACCACAAACTTAGGCTCTGTAATAATGCCGTCAAAGGTTTTCATCCACTCTTTTCCCGGCAGCGTAGAATTCATATCAATTCCTTCGTACACCACCTGATTTACTGCCGCTTCTGTAGTTGTTTCTTCTACTACAGTTTCTACAGCTGCCTCTGTAGTTGTTTCTTCGCTAGCAAAAGTTGTAATAACTTCAGTTTGCTGTTCTTCCTGAGCAACTGTATTTGCTACCTCCTGTGGAGTAACCGCTTTTAATTCTCCACAAGCCGCAGAATTTGCAATAATGCACATTACTGCTACTGCCGTTATTAAATTGTTCCGTTTGCACATCTTCATAATACATCCTCCTTATTAAATAAGTATGAATTATTAGTTACTTTTGGAAGTATTCCTCCCTATGTTTTACATAATAGCATCTTTATTTGTGTTTGTCAACATAAAATCAAGAAAGTATTATCCTTATTTCCTTCAAATTACTTTTTGCCATATTCGCAAATAACTAACTGCTGTTAAAAAGTTACCAAAATGGTCAGATTGACCAAACGGAAACGTCCACATTGCGTCAAAAGAGGAGGTCTACATTTTAGACCTCCTCTTTTGTAGGTTTTAGCCAATCAGCTTCAAGTTTGCGTTCAGGATTCTTTCTTCGCCCTCAAATGTAATGTTTATACACATAGGACAAACATAGCCATCCCTCTTTATAACCTCCGGCATTTTCCTAAACATTGTTACACATTCACTGTAACTTACCTCTTCGAAAAGTAAGTATCTGGTGACTTCCCCGTCATTTTGCGGCATATAGACAGCCAATGTATCGTCATCGGCAAATTCCACTTCCTGGTTGTTTTCCAGAATGACTTTTTTGTTAGTCGTATCGTTAAATACAACCAACTTAGGCTGGTCAATGATATTATTGAAGCCTAAAATCCACTCTGCACCAGGCAGTGTAGAATTCATGTCAATTCCTGCGTACGGGTCTGTTTCGGTTTCTTCTTCAGAAGCCTGTGTTAATGTTTCGGTTGTTTCAAGCCCCTCTTCAGTAGATTCTTCTGCTGTGTCCAAAAAGCTTTCGCTCTCAAGACTTTCAGTTGCTTCTACCACAGTCACTGTTTCGGGCGTTTCACTCATTGTGATGTCGCCTACATTTTCGCCTGCATGACAGGCACATAACAGTAACAGGCTCATTCCTGCCATTGCGCAAATTAAATTGCTAGTCCGCATCCTTTTCATAAAACCCCTCCTTAAATATTAAGCGTGAGTTATTAGTTGCTTCTTGGAGTTTGTTCTCCCTATATTTTACATAATAGCATTTTTATTTGTGTTTGTCAACATAAAAGGTGATAATTTTACCTAAAATTACCACCTTTTTATACTTTTTTGTAATATTATTTATTTATAACTCTTTTTCTGATAAATATTATTGCTAATATTACTAAACCTAATGTACCACTTATTATTAAACCTATTGCTATATAGTTTTGTATATTTCCAAATGGAGGTAATATTTTTATTACTTCTGCTTTGTCTGAATCTAGTTCTTGTGGTAATTTGCTTGGGTCTTGATTTCCTACTACTGAGTATTCATTTCTTCTTCCCACTGTGTTGCTAGTTTTTACTATTTCTACTACATTTGAGTAAGTTAAGTCGTCTTCTTTGTTTTCACTTGTAATTAATTGTGTTAATACTAGTGGCACTTCTACTGAACTTTCTTCTTTACTAGCTATTACTGGAACTAATTCTTTTCCTAATGCTCCTGTTTGAATAACTGTATTGTATTTTTCTACTTCTTTTCTTAAGTTGTTGTTTACTAATGTTGTGTACATATTTTTAGTATTTAATTCGTCTTTTTGTATTACAGACCAATTACTATTTTCTTCTGCATTAAATTGTAAGTTGTTTGGTACATAGTCTATTACTTGGTCGGCTTTTGTTTTTACTATTGTACTTGTATCTTTTACTTTTCCTGTGTAATAGAAGCAATCGTCTTTGTAGTCTACTTCGCCAATGTTTGTTACTGTAAGTTTATAGGTAATTCTTATTGTAGCTCCATGCATTAGTTCTTCGTCCATGCTTAATTGTATTAAACCTATTTTATTTTTGTTTAATTCTCTTATGTTTGCTAGGTTTGTGAATTTTTTATCGTCTAATCTATGTGTTTTAGAATCATAACCTGTTTTATATGTTTCGTGTTTTCTCCACAATACATTTTGCGTTGTATTTTTTGCATCAAATAATACTGAACTATCTGCTAATGTAAGTTTTACATTTGTTACTTCTTTGTTTATTGCAAGTCCTGCTTTTGGTCTTTCTTCTAGTCCTAAGTCTACATTTGTAATTTGATAGGTATTGTCTTTTTTGTTTCCGTCACTTCCTGATTGGTTGTATTCTAATTCTATTACCATTAAACCTGTTTCTGCTGTCATGTTTGTTTTTTCTATTAAGTCTTTTACTAATGTATTTCTGTCGTTCATTACATTGTAGTCTACTTTATGTGATGCTAATACTTCTGCAATATAGTTTGTTACACTATTGCTTGAATAGTCTATTACTTGGCTTCTACGTGACCATATGTCTTTTGCATCTGATACATTTTTTAGCTTGTCTGATTCTGCTATATTGTAATAATATCCATTTTGTTTTGTTACATCTAAGTTATTGTTTGCATCTACTGTTGGAACGCTTACTCTTTCGTTATGGTCTGAAGTTTCTTTGTCATATGCACTAACTTCTGTAAGTACATTTCCTAATACTTCTTCACCTACATTCCAAGTAGATTTTTCTCTCCATATGTATTTGCCTTTTTGCTCTACGCCTGCTTGATAAGTTGTAGATTTATAGTCTTGTCCATTATATGATTTTGCATTTAATCCGCCTAATGAACTTGGTAATACTGTTTTTACTGTATCTCCGTAAATAAATCTTACTACATATTTTCCTGGCATAAATGATTTAAAGGCATATTGTCCGTCATGTTCTGCTGTAAATTTGTAGTCTGGTATTAAATTTTTGTAGTTTATTATTGGTGTTTCTGTTTCTTTTGTTCCAGAACCTGTTCCTGCGCCTGCCCCTAAACCTTTTTTCTTTTGTTCCTCTGTTAATTGTTGATATTCTTCTAAGGTATGGCCTTTGCTACCAAATTCTCTCCATACATATTCTTTGCCATTTTTCATTATTTCTACTAATTGTACTGTTACACCATTTATTAGTGTTTCATCATCTGTTTTTTGTCCATCTCCTATTGAGGTTAATTCTAAGGTTTGATTTCTTTCGTCTTCCCATACTGTTCCTGAAATTACTCTTGTTTTGTCATCTTCCCTATATAAAATTATTCTCATGTTTGGTGCCTTGTCTGTGTCATCTTCAAAGTTTTCGTAGGTTATGTTTCCGTCTTTTGGCACATCTGTAGGTTTTAAGTTTCCTGGGTTTGAATCTCTATCTATTATTCCTGCCGCTTCTAAACTTACATCTCCTATATTTGGTACTGTTGTTCCTGGTGCATATCTTGTAGAATATCCATTTATTTCTACTATATTTTCTTTTCCTACACCTATTGGAGCTCCTGTTTCTACTACTTCGTCTAAGCGTACCCAGTCTTCTCCGTCTGCAGCATCTTTTTTTACTTTGAAAGTTAAATATACATATGCTGTTTGGCCTGCTGTTAGATATTTGTCGTCTAGTCCTGTTACATATAGGTTGTCGTATCCTTCTATTTCAGTTTTTGTACTACTTGATATTTGTTCATACCTACTTGTTTGGCTTGCTTTTGCTGCATATTTCCCTTTATTTTCTCCACGTTTTATTTCTATATATGAACGACTATCTACGTATTCTAAGTCTT
>USFC01000040.1 GCA_900553865.1 uncultured Clostridium sp. | reverse complement strand
CGATTTCTAAAGGAGTGTCCCAAGTGTTCCGAAATCGGAACGAAAAAGACCGTCCCTTTTGTTTACAAAAACTATTTTTTTATTTTTCATAACAAATTGGCGCCTTTTCACACCAGTGTAAACAAATAGATTCCATTTTAAACATATAATATTAAATGTTAAATAACTTAAGGAAAAGGTGTTTTATATATGAAAAATTGCGGTAAATATCAAGATAATTTGAATTTAATTGGCCCTATGCTGAAAGAAAAAAGAATTAAAAAGGGAATGTCTTTAGAAACACTATCTAGTAAATTACTTTTACTTGGAATTAATATTCCAGTAACTAGTCTACACAGAATTGAAAATAACCAAAGAACTGTTAGAGATTATGAAATAGGCGGTTTTATTGTCGCTTTGGATTTGGACATTGAAGAACTTTTTAACCCTGTTATAAAAAAATTAGATGTTTCTTAGTTTTTAATATTATGTAATATTTTTTGTATTTTTAAATTACCTTAAAAATAGCAAAACACTAAATAATCTTTATTTTTGGCATTATTTAGTGTTTTTAATTTTTATATTTAAACTACTTTTATTTTTTTCTTTAATTTTATTCAAAAATTCTTTCAAATTCTTCTTCTGTTATTGTTTCTTTTTCAAGTAGTGTTTTTGCTACTGCATGAAGTTTATCCATATGCTCTAATATTATTTTTTGTGCTTTTGCATATGCTGTGTCTAATAGTATTTTTACTTCTGCACCTATTGCATCTGTATATTTTTCACCTAACATTTGTAGTTCATATGGGTCTTTTTCTGTATTTATTGATATTGTGCCTACTACATCACTCATGCCATATACTGTAACCATATTTTTTGCTATTTTTGTTGCTACTTCTATGTCATTACTTGCTCCTGTAGAAATATCGTTTAAGGCTATTTTTTCTGCTGCACGTCCTCCAAGTAGTGCTATTAATCTTTCTTCCATTTCTGTTTTAGATATATAGTTTTTGTCCTCGTTGGTTTTGTACATTGTATATCCGCCTGCCATTCCTCTTGGAATAATTGATATTTCTTTTACTGGTTCTTGTGTTTCTAAATATTTGCTTACTACTGCATGTCCTGCTTCGTGATATGCTGTTAATTTTTTGTCTTTTTCTGAAATTACTCTGCTAGTTTTTTGAAGTCCAACTGTTACTTTTTTGAAGGCTTCATCTACATCTTCTTGCTCTATTGCTTCATGTTTATTTATTGTAGCTATGATTGCTGCTTCGTTTAAAATGTTAGCAAGTTCTGCTCCTGTAAATCCTGCTGTATCTTCTGCTATTGTTTTTAGCTTTACATTTTCAGCGAATTTTTTATCTTTGCTATGAATTTTTAATATTTCTTCTCTTCCTTTTAAGTCTGGAACATTTATTGTTATTTGTCTGTCAAATCTTCCGGGTCTTAAAAGTGCTGTATCTAACATTTCTGGCCTATTTGTTGCAGCTAGTACTATTATAGTTTCTTCTGTGTCAAATCCATCCATTTCTACTAATAGTTGATTTAAAGTTTGATTGTTTTCTGTTTCTGCTCCACTTCCATTTGACCTTCTTGAACCTATTGCATCTATTTCGTCTATAAATACTATACATGGTGAAACTTTTCTTGCTTTTTCAAATAGTTTACGAACTCTTGAAGCTCCAAGACCTGCAAACATTTCTATAAATTCTGAACCACTCATAGATATAAATGGTACATTTGCCTCTCCTGCTATTGCTTTTGCTATTAAGGTTTTTCCTGTTCCTGGTTTTCCATATAGTAAAACTCCTCTTGGTATTTTTGCTCCCATTTCATAGAATTTTTTTGGTTCTTTTAAAAATTGTACTATTTCTATCATTTCTTGTTTTTCTTCGTCTAGGCCTGCAACATCCTCAAATTTTACTTTTTCCTTTGATGTTTCTGCATCATATACTTTTCCTTTTTCTCCTAGCCCTTGCATTTTGAATACTAAAATGAATAATACTACTATCATTATTGTTGGTAATAATGCAAAAAGCTGCTCCGAAATAGTTAAAAATACATTTCGTGGATTTTGTATTAATTCTATATTATTTCCTTCTGCAACTTTTTCTTGTATTAATTCTATAAATGCTTGTGTATTTGGAACTAATACTGTTTTTTCTTCTTCTATATTTTTTTGTTTTACTTTTACAGAAGTACTTCCTACTGTCATTTCTATTTTTTCTATTTCTCCGTCTGTTACTTTTTTTATTAATTCTGTGTATGCAAGCTCTTTTTCTTCTTGTTGTGTGCCTTTATTAAAAATTAAGAAGTATGATATTATAGCTAATATTGCAATTAAAATTATTGTTAATACTGATAATAATATTTTATTTTTGTTTCTGTCTTTTTTATTGTCTTCCATTATTTCTTCCTTTCCTCTTTATATTATGCATTTTCCCCCTGTGCATTGTTTTGCAAGCCTTCATCTTCTTTATCTTCTTTCTTTTCTTTCTTTTCTTCTTTTTGCTCTTCTTCGTCTTCCTTTTCTTTTTCTTCTTGCTTTTTATTTTCTTTTCCTTTTTCCATTTCCATTTTTATTCTTAATTGCTCTTCTATTATTTTTGCCAATTCTTTTTGATTTTTAACCACATCTGATTTTATCATTAATATTGCTGCTACTATATAAATACAAGCTATTCCCATATACATTGCATCAAAATAAGTAATTTTAAAGCCTGTAAATGTATATAATAATATAGTTAAAGCATTTAATAAAATTGGTAATGTTAGGCTGTGAACAGCTATTTTACACATAGCCTCAAAGCGAAGTCTTAGCCTCATAAATTTTGCTGCAATATATCCAAAAGCTCCAAGAAGAATTATATCTAAGCAAGTACTTGCCATATACATAATTAATAAATATATAAATGTAATTATATATATTCCTATATACATCATTGCTAAGTTTGAAGAACTAAAGAAGTTTAACAACTCTTGTTTATTAAAACTTTGTATATTGCTATCTTTCGCCAATTCACTATATAATATTTCTTTATTATTTATAATTACCTTATTTTCTAAAAAGATAACTCCATTTTGACTATTTTGTACTTTTTCTTTGTATTTAGCTAATTCTTCTTCATCTATTTGCTCTTTTGTATTTATAATTATTACATTTATAACTTTGCCCTCATTTTCTATTATTATAGGCTCGTCCTTTTCCATTTTCAAAATATTATTTTCATAAGTAAAATCTGGCAAGCTTCCATCTATATATGATACTGCTTCTTTTACTTGTTTGCTTAAATTATATACAGAGCAAAAAGATACTATTATAGTAAATAAAACTAATAGTTTTATTAAATATTGTGCTACTATGCTCCATTTTTTACTAGCGAATTCCGGATATTTTTCAAAATTTTTTATACTCATTATCATTTTCTTAAAAAATGGTATTTCTTTTTCTTTATTCATCTTTTGCTCCTACCTTTTATTTTACTAATTATATTTTTAATATTTTACTCAAAAATTACTTTTCTATTATTTGACCTTCTTTGGTATCTTTTACAGTATACCCTTTTTCTTTTAATAAATCACGAATTCTATCTGATTCTGCCCAATTTTTATTTTCTCTTGCTATTTTTCTTTGTTCTACTAATTCTTTTATTTCTTCTGGCAACTCAACTTTTTCTTGTTCTTCTAAGTATTTTTTAGAATTTTCTAAGTCTAATCCAAGAATTTTGTCGAATTCTAGTAGAAGATCTGCAAATTGTTTTGATTTTTTGTTATTTCTAACTACTTCCCATACAACTCCCATAGCAAGTGGCATATTTAAGTCATCATTTACTGCATCTAAAAATCTTTGTTTATATTCTTTTATTTCTGTTTCCTCTACTTTTTCATCATTTTGTAAATGTGTTAAATATCCTTCACGTAGTCTATTTAAAGCTTTTTGTGTTGAAAGTGCACCTTCAAAAGTGAAGTTTAGTTTTGTTCTATAATGTGCTGTATAGCAAAACATTTTATATGCCAATGGTTCTATTCCTTTTTCTTGTAGTTGGTCTAATGTATAAGTGTTTCCTAAACTTTTTGACATTTTACCACCATCTACTTGTAAAAATTCAACATGCATCCATCTTTTTGCTGGAATATGACCTGTGCACCCTTTACTTTGTGCTATTTCATTTTCATGGTGTGTAGGTATATGGTCTACACCACCTGTATGAATATCAAATTCATCTCCTAAATATTTTCTACCCATTGCAGAGCACTCTAAATGCCAGCCTGGGTAAGATAATCCCCATGGACTTTCCCATTTCATAATATGATTTTCTGGTGCTTTTATCCATACTGCAAAATCATATGGATTTCTTTTTTCTGGATCTACATCTACTCTTGCTCCTGCAATTTGGTCGTCCAAATTACGATTTGAAAGCACTGGATATTTATCTAGTTTAGAAATATCAAAGTATATAGCTTTTGAAGTTTCATACGCATATCCATTTTTTACTAAAGTTTTAACAAATTCTAACATATCACTAATATGGTCTGTTGCTTTTGCTATTATTTCTGGTCTTTCTATATGTAGTCTGCCCATATCTCTAAAAAATATTTCTGTATAATATGCTGCAATTTCGTATGGATTTTTGTTCTCTTTTCTTGCAGCTTTTTCCATTTTGTCTTCGCCTTCATCTGCATCTGATTCTAAGTGTCCAACATCTGTAATGTTCATTACATGTTTTAAGGTATATCCATTTTCTTTTAGAACTCTTCTTAATGTATCCATAAATACATATGCTCTAAAATTGCCTATGTGGGCAAAACTGTAAACAGTTGGCCCACAGGTATATATACGTACTTCATTTCCTTGCAATGGTTTAAATTCTTCCTTTTGTTTTGTTAAAGTATTATATAATTTTAAACTCATAATTCTTTCCTTTCCATTAATTAATTAGTGGTATTTGTTGTTGTAGTATTTGTATTTGTTGTTGTGTTGGTTACTTCATTTGTTGTTGTATTTTCTACTTTATTTTCATTTTTGCTTATTTTATTTACTGTTAAAGTAATTGTTTTTCCTTTTTCAACCTTTTCTTTTTCTTTAACACTTTGAGCTAATACAATATCTTCTTTCTTCTTTTTA
Organism: uncultured Clostridium sp.; assembly: GCA_900553865.1. GTDB lineage: Bacteria > Bacillota > Clostridia > TANB77 > CAG-508 > UMGS1663. Next base: position 9,525 of record USFC01000040.1, on the reverse strand, counting down.
TCTTCACTATATTTTATTTCAACTTTTAAGCCTTTAGCTTCTAATAATTTTTTAGCTTCTGTTAAAGTTTTTCCAACAACATTCATCATTTCAACTTTTTCAGGAGCTTTGTGTACATCACATGTTTCTGTTGGTACATCATATTTATCTCCTGCATTTGTTGACCATAGATTTGTATTTTCCTTTTGTGGTTTTACTAAAAATGTCTTTTCTTCTACATTTTTACAATATTCATTAGCTATTTTTCCAGAATCTTGACATATTTTTAATTTTGTATGTCCCTCACATTTTCCTGGTAAACTTCCTTTTACAAATACTTCTGACATTGTTCTTGTACAGCTATCTGTTGCAATACAGCCTGAATCTTGACATATTGTTGCATATACCACATTGCTTGGCTTTTTAAACCTTGCTGTTGGTAAACTATTATGAATATTCTTCATAACTGATGCCCAAATGTTTGCTGCATTATTTCCTCTAAATACTGGAAGCTCTGAATAATCAAAGCCAAACCATGTTGCTGCTGTGTAATATGGTGTAAATCCGCAAAGCCATCTATCTATATAGTCATTTGTTGAACCTGTTTTTGCTCCAACATCCATATTTGACATGTAGCATATTGCTGCTGTTCCAGAACGTGCTGGTGATTTTAATAAGTCTTGAAGTATATATGCATTTGCTTCTGACATAACTCTTCTTTTATCTTGTTTTGCTTCTATAACAGTATTTCCAGAAGCATCTTCTACTTTTGTATAGAAGGTTGGTTCAATATATTCACCATTATTTGCAATTGATGCATATGCTGCTGCCATATTAAGTGGACTTACATCTGCTGTACCTAATGCAAGTGTAATTTCTTCATGTTTTTGGTCTACATCTATTCCCATGGTTGATAAAAATTTAATTGCATTTGCTGGGCCAACTTCTTTCATAATTTTTAAGTGAACTATATTTGAAGATTGTGCTAATGCTGTTCTTATTGTCATTAAGCCATTAAATCCTCCTGAATTATGTGGTGTATATTTTCCTCCAAAATTTGTTGCTGAATCATCATACACTGTTCCTGCATTAATTATTCCTTTTTCTAATGCTGGTGCTTCACAGGCTAATGGTTTCATTGAAGAACCTGTTTGTTTTCCACGTAAGGCTCTATTTATACCTGTTGCATTTGAATCTTCGCCAAGTCCACCTACTGTAGCTACTACCTTTCCTGTTGTATGGTCTATTATAACCATTGCTGCTTGAGTATGTTCATTTAATAGTGTTCCATCATCTTTTTTAGTTTTTCCACTTTTTATGTATTTTGTTTTTAGGAATTCTTCTTCCATTACATTTTGAATTGCAGTGTCTTGCGTGGTATAAATTGTATATCCATTGTTTTCTACCATTAATTCCGCGGTTTCTTTAGTTATTTCTTTTTCTTTCATTAAATCTTCTACTACTTGCTTAATTGCTGCTGCTGTATGGTAAGAATAAGAAGCCTTTGAAACATTTGCACCTTGTTTAAAATTTAACCCATTTTCAACTTCTGCTACTGCATTATTGTATTCTTCTTCGCTTGTAATATAACCTTGGTCTTTCATTTGATATAAAACTTCTTTTGTTCTTTTTTGAATTATATCTGCATTATCTAGACCAATAAATGGGTTATATGCACTAGGTCCGTGGTTTATTCCTGCTAGAAATGCACATTCTGCTAAGTCTAGTTCTCCAACTGGTTTGCTAAAATAATATTCTGCTGCCATTCCAACACCATATATTGTAGAACCCATTGGAATCTGATTTAAGTAAAGTTCAAGTATTTGGTCTTTAGAAAGTATTTTTTCTACATTATATGCTCTTGCCATTTCTCTTATTTTTCTTTCTATACCTTTTGAACCTGAATCTGCTTTATCATTTTTTATGTTTTTTATTAATTGTTGTGTAATTGTGCTTCCTCCTCCTGAAGCTGAATCTCCATGATGTATTATGTACATAATTGTTGCATATGTAGTTCTTTTTATATCTATTCCTTTATGTTCATAAAATCTCTTGTCTTCTATTGCTATAAAGGCTTTTGGTAAATATTCTGGCATATCTTCTGTTGAAACTATTTTTCTATTTTCTGTTCCAGATAAAGTAGCTATAATATTTCCGTCTTTATCTAGCACTGTTCCATTGATATTTTTTATTGTTAAGTCTTCTTCTGTTAGTTTAAATTTATCACTAAAAAAGATTCCTGCAATAATGCCAATCCCTATTAAAACTAGTAGAACTAATAAAACAAAAATTATTAATATTGCTTTTTTCAATTTTGGATGTTTTTTCTTGTCCTTCTCTTTTTTATTTGTTTTTATTTTATATTTTTTAGTTTTGTTTAATTCCTCGCTATTTGTCTTCTTTTTTGCTTTTGAATTTTTCATTTTATTCCTTTCCTTTCTCGCCTAGCTTAAAGTATATTTGCTTTTACTTTAACTTTGCAAAATTGATAGCTACATTATATTATATAATGGCTAAAATTAAAAGGTTTTTTAAGAAAAAAAATAAAAAATCCCAGCTTTTTTCTAGCTAGGATTTTTTATTTATTTGGCATAATCTATAACTCTTGTTTCTCTGATAATGTTAACCTTTATTTGTCCCGGATAATCCATTTCTTCTTCTACTTTTTTAGCAACATCTCTTGCCATTAATGTCATTTGAGCATCTGTTATTTTTTCTGGTTTAACAATTATTCTTACTTCACGGCCAGCTTGTATTGCAAAGGATTTTTCAACCCCGTCAAAAGATTCTGCAATTTCTTCTAATTGTTGTAATCTTTTTATGTAAGCTTCCAAAGTTTCTCTTCTTGCACCCGGTCTTGAAGCTGATATTGCATCTGCTGCTTGAACCAAAACTGCCTCTATGCTTAAAGGTTCTACATCACCATGGTGAGCTTGTACAGCATTTATTACCATTTCATTTTCTTTATATTTTTTAAGAACTTCTACTCCTAATTCTACGTGTGTTCCTTCCATGTCATGGTCTAAGGCTTTCCCTATATCATGTAGTAAACCAGCTCTTCTTGCAAGTTTAGTATCTAGCCCTAATTCTTCTGCCATTATTCTAGCCAAATTAGAAACTTCTACTGAATGGTTTAATACATTTTGACCATAACTTGTCCTATATTTTAATTTTCCTAGTAAATTAATAATATCTGGTTGAAGTCCTATAACTCCTGCTTCCATAGCGGCTCTTTCGCCTTCTTCTTTAATGGTTTGTGCTAATTCTTCTTTAGCTTTTTCAACCATTTCTTCTATTTTAGCTGGGTGAATTCTTCCATCTTCTATTAATTTTTCTAGTGCTATTTTAGCTACCTCTCTACGTAATGGGTCAAAGCCAGATATAACAACAGCCTCTGGTGTATCGTCTATAATTAAGTCTATTCCCGTTAGAGTTTCTAGTGTTTTTATGTTTCTTCCCTCTCTACCAATAATTCTTCCTTTCATATCATCATTTGGAAGTGATACTATTGATACTGTAGTTTCTTGAGAATGGTCTGCTGCACATTTTTGTATGGCATATCCTATAATATTTTTAGCAGTTTTATCTGCTGCTTCTTTTGTTTTTTGCTCATAATCTTTTATTAAGTTTGCTTTTTCTACTGTTAATTGTTTTTCTACTTCACTTAATAAATGTTTTTTTGCATCTTCAACAGTTAACCCTGCTATACGTTGTAATTCTTCCATTTCTTTGTTGTATAAATTTTCTAGTTCTAACCTTTTTTTGTTATTTTCTTCTACTTTAACATTTAGGTTTCTTTCTTTGTTTTCTAATTGATTCATTCTGTTTTCTAAATTTTCTTCTTTTTGAATTAAACGTTTTTCTTGTTGTTGAACTTCGCCTCTTCTTTCTCTAATCTCTTGGTCCAATTCTTTTCTAGAGTTCATGATTTCTTCTTTTGCTTTAAAGATTTCCTCTTTTTTTCTGTTTTCTGCTTCTTTATTTGCTAACTCTATTATTCTTTTAGCTTCATTTTCTGCGCTTTTCATTTTTGACTCTGCTATTTTCTTTCTAATTGTAAATCCTACAATTGTGAAAACAACTGCTGAGATTAGAAAAATGGCGATATAAATTATGATATTGTCCATAATTTTACACCTCTTTCTATTTTATTTTCAATGTACATAAATATATATAACTCTAATAAATTTTATTTTTAGAATATATTTTTGTCTACATTACTATTTTATATTTATTATTGGCACCTGTCAAGTAATTTTGCACAATTTTTGTTCTAACGTCAAAAGATAAGGGAAGAAAAAATTTCTCCCCTTATCTTTTGACGTTCATGTGTTACAGCATCTTTGCCTGTTGGCAAATAAATTCATTTAATGATTCTTCTGCATCTTTTCCTTCGCCAATACCGGCAGACTTGATTGCTTCAATCATCCACTGAGTTACCTCAGCTCTGTCACCTTTTTTCTTAAGGTCTACATCCTTATTTGAAGGAACAACTTTTCCTTTTGTGATTTCCTCGCAAGAAAATCTTCCTTCAACCTTCTGCGTTACGATTGCAATTTTTAAAAACTCGTAACCTGGCTGCATTGCACTTATTCCTGCTCTCCGCAGCCCTTCATCTGTTTTGGTGTATAAACTAGGATAATTTGCAATTTTACACATACTTTTTTCCTCCTTATCACATATCCTTATTTTAAGATATATTTAAACTATGTGTTTACTACTACATAAGTATAACACTCCTTATGTAAAATTGCAATACCTTTTGTAAATATTTTTCCATTTTTTAGGAAAATCTGTCATTACTATATTCTTTTATTTTACTGTTTATGGCATTATTTTACATTTTTTGACATTTTGTATTTTTATGTTTACTTATTGTTTGATTTTAAACAATATTCCTTTTCATAACTTATTTTGCATTTTCTATTATTTTCTTTATTTCTTCAAATCTTTTTATTTTAGCTGTAGTCGTTTTTATCATTGGCTCATCTGTTACTATTATATTTTTCATATGTTGATATGTTGGTAATTCCTTATTTATTTCTTTTATATCTTGCCATATTTTTTCTTTTAACTCTTCTTGCGTATAATTGTTTTTTTCTTTAAATTCTTTATTATATACAATTTTAGCAGAAACCACTAAGTCGTCCTCTTTTGGCATTCCAAACACCATACTTTCTTCTACATATGGCAAATTATTTATTAATATTTCTAATTCTTCTGGATAAATATTTTTTCCATTTTTTAATACTATAACATTTTTCTTTCTTCCTGCTACAAAAATATATCCGTCTTTATCTTGATATGCTAAATCTCCTGTATGGAACCAGCCATCTACTATAACCTCTTTTGTAGCTTCTTCATTTTCATAATATCCAAGCATCACATTTGGTCCTTTTGCTATAATTTCGCCTATTCCTTCTTTGTTTGGGTTATCTATTTTTATTTCTACATTTGCCATAGGATATCCTATTGAGCCGTAACGTAAATATTTATCATTTTCTGCTGTCAATACTGGTGAGGTTTCTGTTAGTCCATAACCTTGAACTGTTAATATTCCAAAATCATTAAATCCTTTTGCTACTTTTTTATCTATTCCAGACGCACCACTTACTATAAAGCGTATATGTCCACCTAAGCTATTTATTATGTCTTTATATACTTTTTTTCTTATATCTATTTTAAATTTTAATAAAAAGTTGGTTATTGGTATCATCCTTTTTACTAATTTTTCTTTTCCTTGTTTTTCTATTTCTTTCATTATTTTCTTGTACATTGCTTCTAATAATAATGGAACACATACAAAAGTAGTTACTTTATATTCTTTTAAGTTGTTTTGTATATGTCTTATTCCATCGCAAAAAGTGTTTGTTGCGCCATTTGACAAGAAAAACAAAAGCCCTGTGCTTCCAAAAGTATGATGAAATGGCAAAAACGCTAAATTTACGTCTGTATTATAAACTTTTTCTGCACTATTTAAAGAATATATATTTGATGCTATATTTTTTTGTGAAAGCATTACAGCCTTAGAAGCTGAGGTTGTTCCTGATGTAAATAAAATTATACTCATTTTTTCTTCATCTATTTTAGCTTCTGTAAAGTCTTTGTATCCGTTTTTTAATAATTCTTTTCCTTCTTTTAGTAATTGGTTTATTGTCGTAAATTCATCACTTTCGTCCATACATATGAATTCTGTAACCTTTGTTGTGTTGCTTTCTTTTATCTTTTTCATTATTTCTTCATATTTTTTATCAAATACTACTGCATTTGAGTGGCTTCTTTGTAATAATGATTCTATTTCACTATCAGGAAGCCCTTTGTCTAATGGTACCAATACTCCTGTTCCATTTAGTACTGCATAATATGTTAATGCCCATTCATAACGGTTTGGACTAATAACTGCTATATGCTTATCTTTTAGCCCTTTGTTTACTAAAGCAGAACCTAACTTGTTTATTTGCTCTCCAAATTCTTTATAGGTAATATAGGTATATTTTTTCTCTTTCTTATCTTTATTTTTAATTATAAATGCATTATTTTCTGGATACTTTTTTATTGAATTATTAAGTATTTCTCTTATATCCTTAAATTTTTCTGCCTCATAAATCTTGTTATTTAAACTCATGCTTTTCACTCCTATTTATATATTTTCCAATATTAGGAATTTTCTATTATTTAAAAGAAGATAGTATGCTATTTACTATCTTCATGTATTATTTTAACATATATATTTCTTTTATACAATAAAACTGACTAATAATTCTAATTATATATCGTAAAAATATGTAGCCTCTAGGTCTGCTTCATGCGTTAGTAGTGCTATAGGATATTTTTTGTAGGCTATTCCTATTGTTCCATATAATTCTTTTGGTTCTGTAAAGCCCATATGCCAACGAATAGCATATCTTTCTTCTGGTGTTAATTTTATAAATTCTGAAATCATCATTACAGATTTTTCCCCATGACCATATGGAATTGTATCATCTACTGTGTAATAAGGAACTTTTTCCCATACTCCTTGCTCATTTTTTGCATTACGGTAATCTACCTTGTAAAAGTTTGCTTTGCATACATCATGTAGTAGTGCAATTATTTTTACTGAAGCTGAGTCTTCTGTTTTTGTTTTTAATATTTCATAAACTTTTAAACTATGTTCTAAAAGTCCCCCTTTGAAACAGCCATGAAATCTAGTACTTGCAGGTGCTTCAAAGAAATCTGTTCTTTCTAAAAATTCTATTAATTTGTCCATTCCTTCTCTATTCGTTTGTTTTAATAAATTTATAAATTCTTCTTTCATTTTACTTTTTTCCTCTCTTTAGTCCTATTGTTGATTTTCTATTTGTTCGTTTTTCTCTACTTCTTGATGTTTTAAGATTTTTACTAAATCGCCTCTCCAAATTGAATTAAATTTATAATAATATGGTTTTATATTTCCAACATACATATCAAAATATATCATGTTTCCTTCTTTATCTTGAGTTTTTAAGTTTGGAAATGTCAATATCATTTTTTTATCTCCAATCCAATTAGTTACTAAATTATTTAAGTCTTCATTACCATATACTACATTATATACTTCTTCTATTTCTTGTTTATTTGAAACATTTAAGTCATATTCATGTACTTTTCTTACCATAAATAATTTTATAGCAATTCCTGTAAGTACACAATCTACAAACATAAATACTATTATTATCATTGTTATTACTTTCAATTTCTTTAAAGCAAATTTTCCCTTTATTCTGTTTATTAACCTATCTACTCGTGGGTTTGCATATGCCATTAGATATATTGCTAAAAATCCCCAAAATAATGAGAAAAACACACATATTCTTCCATTAATATTTAATGGCATATCTGAGTAATCCCACCATTTTACATTTAAGAATACATCTCCATACCAACTTACAATATATTCTACTATTGAACCTACTATAAAGCCCCCAATAAATAAAGTATTATAGTTTTTATTAAAATATTTAAGTGCTAATATCATTACTACCGCACCCAACCCATATATAGCACAAAATGGGCCATACAAAAAGCTTTGTCTACTTTCCCATACTCCCTTTGTTACCATTCCAAATAAGGTTTCTATAATATAGCCTATTACACTGTATATAATAAAATATGCAAATATTCTCCATATACTCACACCTAAAATGGTAAAAGATTTTTTTTCGTTTTTTGCTGTATTTTCTGCTTCCATTTTTATTTCATTCCCTTCTTTTCCTCTAACTGCTAATATTTTTTTATGCTATACAAGTATAATATATAATTACAAATATTTCAAATATTAATATTGCCGGAAATCCAATAACAAATCTCATTTTCTTAGTTTTATGCCTAAATACATACATTCCTGCTATTCCACCGATTCCTCCACCTAAAAGGACTAGTGTAAATAGCACAGATTCTTTTATTCTCCACTTTCCATATTTTGCCTTATGCTTGTCTATTCCCATAGCTACAAACGCAATAATATTTATTAGAATTAAATATATTATTGCATTTTGTAAATTGAATATTTTTGTTAAATCTATTGTATTTTCAAACATATTTTTCTCCGTATATTTTTTATTTTCTACCCTATTTTAACAATCTTATATCTTCATGTCAAGTTCAATGTTTTATTTTGTAAAATTTTGTTCTTTCGTTAAATTTGCATTTTTTTCCAATTTATGGTATACTTACTATGTGTTTAAAAAAGAAGGTGATTTTATGTATGAAAGTTATAAATCTTTTTCATTAGATGATAGACAATGGAATCAAGCTTTTTATGATGCCAGCAAAAATAAGGACAAAAAGAAAATTTTTGAATTATTAAGCAAAGCTGGTAATGTTTATTTAGATGAATACTGCATTGACCATTCTATATATGAACTAAATAATTCTGATTTATCTAATGAAAAAAGAGAAAAACTTTTAGAAAATATTAAAAATAATAAAATTGTAAAAGATATTGTAGCTCAAAATGATACAATATCTATTAAAACTGCCTCAAATACTATTAAAGTTTCAAAATTATCAGATATTATACCAAATATCCAAAAGATTACACCTTCTGCTGAGAATAATAATGTTATAAATAAAAGTTGTTATCGTTCAGAATATATATCTCAAATGCTTACTTTTCCAAACAGTATTGTTACTGGTTATACTTATGGCATTGCAGACAAAGCCAAAAGTTTAGATACTTGGGTTGAGTTTAAAAATAATAATAATCAAGAATTTGTTGTTTTTCCAAATTCTAATACTGTTTATAATAAAGAAGGCTTTTATTTTTTAAAGCATGCTAAGCCTTTGAAAAAGGTTTCAGGTGATGATTTAAAAGGTAAAACTTCTGTTGGCAAGTCTACTGGCTCTTATTCAGAGCTTGGAGCTACTAACGAAATTGTTGATATTGAAATTGATATGGGCGACGAAAGATAACCTTAGCCTAGGACAAGAAATACAGTCACATTTGTCCTTTACATAAAATATAAATATAGATAAAAAAATAAAAACATATTAATTTGAAAAAAAGCGCTATTAGAAAGTAAGTGA
>USFC01000039.1 GCA_900553865.1 uncultured Clostridium sp. | reverse complement strand
TAGATAGAACATTTAGAACATCTGATGGAGAAAGTGCAGAGCAAACTAGAGAAAGGATGAATAAATTTTTTGATAAAATACTTAAAGAATATGAAGGAAAAAGAATTGCAGTAATTAGTCATGGAGGCTCAATAAAGTTCTTTTTATTAAACTGGTGTACAGTAAATGAAAATGTTAAACTTGTCTATAACAAAAATACAATATTAAACATAAAATCGCCATGTTTGTTAAAGTTGACTTTTAGAAAAAATGAGTTAATTAATTTAGAACAAATAGATTAATTGAAAGCCATAAAATGGATTTTATTATAAGTTCATTTTATGGCTTTTGTTTAAAATTGATGTAATTATATATATATTTGGGGAAATTTTAAGTGTAATTATAAAGAATTATTTATGATAAACTAACACAAACAATAAATTCAAAGAAAAAAGAATTTATTGATGTTTATAATAAAAAAAGAGAAAAAACAGGTAAAATAGTACTAAGAAAAAGGGGCACGTTCTTAAATAAAGGTGAATTTATAATCTCTGTTACTATATGGATTATAAATAAAGAAGGAAAAATTTTAATGACTCAAAGAAAATTGAATAAAATAAAAGGTGGTATGTGGGAGCCTACAACAGGTTTAGTTATTTCTATGAAATATATTTATTTTTATAAAAAGATATGATAAAATAAGCAACGAGGAGTGAGAATAAGTGAAAATATATGTATATATAGATGAAAGTCGGATCAATTCATAAAAATAGTAAAACCAGATATTTTGCAGTAGGTGGATATTTTTCTTTTGAAAAAGATAGAGTGAAAATAAAAGCAAAATATAAAAAAGAAAATTTAAAATTAAAGAAAGCAAAAGAATTAGATTTAAATGCTGAAATTAAATCATATGATATGACAGAAGAAGAAAAAATACAAATATTTAATAAAATACAAGATATTGAAACTTTTCATGGTTGTGTAAAGGTGTTTGATAAAGAGTATATGAGAAAAGAAATTGTTGATTCAAACATATTTTTTAATTATGCAGTAAAAGTTTTGATTCAAGATTGTATAATACCAGAATTAAATCTACAAGAAAATGATGAGCCAATAAAGTTTATTATAAGTATTGATAATAGAAATATAAGAGTGGGAGAATTAAATAATTTAGAAACGTATTTGAAAACTGAATTTTGCATTTATGATGATGACTTTAAAATTACTTATTATGACTCTAAAACAAATTATGGAATACAATTAGCAGATTTAACAGTAAATACATTTTATAATTTCTATAAAGATGCTAGTATAGTTGAAAACTTAATAAAAGAATTAAAAACTAAAAACTTTAGAGTAAGTTTATTTCCAAGAAATAGTAGGAATAAAAAATAAATTTTTTCATAAAATATTAGTAAAATATTTGACATACATTTTTTTGTGTGGTAAAATATTTATAAAGTAAGACCTAGGTAAGGTAGCTAAAAGCTAAGCGTATGTTAAGTACGCTGCCACCTAGGCATTTTTTATTTGAAAAATGTTGTATAATTTTTTTCAGTATGTTATACTACTATGAAAATATGTTGACATTACAAAGAAATATTTCATCACAATATTATTATAGATTATTAAAAATTGTAGTGGTAAAAAGAAAAAGAGATAAGATTTGCTATTTGATGAGCTTAAAGAAGAAATCTAAAATTAAAAAAAATTAGCACTCTTCTGTTGAAAGTGCTAATTTTTTGTAGTATAATATAATAGCAAAAAGAAAATAGAACCTAAAAGCACAATTCTATGTATAAGAATAGTGCTTTTAATCTATGATATGTAAGGAAGGTGAAAAATATGAATATTCAGAAATTTACACAAAAATCTGTAGAGGCAATTCAAAATGCTCAAAATATAGCAATAGAAAACCAAAATGCACAAATAGAACAAGAGCATTTATTATGTGCGCTATTAGAACAAGAAAATAGTTTAATAAAAGAGCTATTGAAAAAAATGGTAACTTCAGAAAATTTTGAAGAGTCATTAAAAAATGAAATTAGTAAAAAATCAAAAATACTAGGAGGTACAAGCTCAAGTGGCAATATTTATGTATCACGAGATGTTGATTTAATTTTGAATGATGCAGAAAAGCAAGCAAACAAAATGCAAGATGAATATGTTTCAGTAGAACATATAATGCTTGCAATATTTGACCATCCAAACAATAATGTAAAAGATTTATTTAGAACATATGGAATTACAAAAAATGAATTTTTAAAAGCATTATCAAGTGTTCGTGGTAATACAAGAGTTACTACTGACAATCCAGAAGAAACATATGATGCTTTGAAAAAGTATGGTCAAGATTTAGTGAAACTAGCTAGAGAACAAAAATTAGACCCAGTTATAGGAAGAGATACAGAAATAAGAAATGTTATTAGAATTTTATCTAGAAAAACTAAAAATAACCCTTGTTTAATAGGTGAACCAGGTGTTGGTAAAACAGCCATTGCAGAAGGTTTAGCTTTAAGAATAGTAAGAGGAGATGTTCCAGAGGGATTAAAAGATTGTACTATATTTTCACTTGATATGGGCTCACTAGTTGCAGGTGCAAAATATAGAGGTGAGTTTGAAGAAAGATTAAAAGCAGTCTTACAGGAAGTGAAAAAGAGTGAAGGAAAAATTATACTTTTCATAGATGAAATTCACACAATAGTAGGAGCTGGAAAAACAGAAGGGGCAATGGATGCAGGCAATTTATTAAAACCAATGCTTGCAAGAGGTGAACTTCATTGCATAGGTGCAACGACATTAAATGAATATCGTCAATATATAGAAAAAGACCAAGCACTAGAAAGACGTTTTCAACCTGTAATGGTTGATGAACCTTCTGTAGAAGATACAATTTCAATTTTAAGAGGTATAAAAGAAAGATATGAAGTATTCCATGGTGTAAAAATTGCAGATAATGCTTTAATAGCAGCTGCAACTTTATCTCATCGTTATATTTCAGATAGATTTTTACCAGACAAAGCTATAGACTTAGTTGATGAAGCTTGTAGTATGATAAAAACAGAAATGGAATCTATGCCAACAGAATTAGATGAAATTTCTAGAAAAATAATGCAACTTGAAATAGAAGAAACAGCATTATCTAAAGAAACAGATGAAATTTCAAAACAAAGATTAAGTGATATTCAAAAAGAAAAAGCAGAACTAAAAACAAAATTTGATGCAATGAAGGCAAAATGGGAAAATGAAAAACAATCTATAGGAAAAGTTCAAAAATTGCGTGAGGAATTGGAAAGCATAAATAAACAAATAGAACAAGCAGAAAGAAATTATGAGCTAAACAAGGCAGCAGAACTTAAATATGGAAAATTGCCAGAAATTCAAAAACAACTAGAAGTAGAAGAGGAAAATTTAGAAAAACAAAAAAGCAAAGATGACACATTATTAAGAAACAAGGTAACTGAAGATGAAATTGCAAAAATAATTTCAAGATGGACAGGAATACCAGTTAGCAAATTGATGGAAGGAGAAAGAGAAAAAATATTACATCTAGGTGAGATTCTTCATAAAAGAGTAATTGGTCAAGACGAAGCAGTGCAAAAGGTTACAGAGGCAATAATGCGTTCAAGAGCAGGAATTAGTGACCCTAGCAAGCCAATAGGTTCATTTATGTTCTTAGGACCAACAGGTGTTGGTAAAACAGAACTTGCAAAAGCTTTGGCAGAAAGCTTATTTGATGATGAACACAATATTATAAGAATAGACATGAGCGAATATATGGAAAAATATTCAGTATCTAGATTGATTGGTGCGCCTCCAGGATATGTTGGCTATGAAGAAGGTGGACAATTAACAGAAGCAGTAAGAAGAAAACCATATTCAGTTGTTTTATTTGACGAAATAGAAAAAGCACATCCAGATGTTTTCAATATACTTTTACAAGTATTAGATGACGGCCGTATAACAGATTCACAAGGAAGAACAGTAGACTTTAAAAATACAATAATTATATTAACTTCAAATTTAGGCTCAGAATATATTTTAGAGGGAATAGGAAAAGATGGTGAAATTTCAGAAGAAGCAAAAGAAAAGGTAAGAAACTTACTAAAACAAAACTTTAGACCTGAATTTCTAAATCGTTTAGACGAAATCATATTTTATAAACCATTGAAGAAAGACGAAATTTCTAAAATATTAGAATTATTAATTAAAGATTTGGAAAGAAGACTAGAAGATAAACACATCAAATTAAACTTAACAGATGCTGCTAAAAATTATTTAATTGATAATGGTTATGATGAAGTGTATGGTGCAAGGCCACTAAAAAGATTTGTACAAAAGAAATTAGAAACCTTAATAGCAAAAGAAATATTAACACAAAAAATATTACCAAATACAACAGTTACAGTAGATTGCAAAGATAATGAATTGGTAATTTAAAATAATACTCCAAAAGGGGACGTTTCCATTTTGTTAAGAAAGTCACCTTAGGAGCATTTTAATAAGGACAATTCTTATTAAAAATGCTCCTAAGGCTTTCTTATGCTGTCATTTCATCTGTAATCTTTCCAGAAACATTATCTTCATAAATATGCTGAATTAAGTTATCTATATTAATATGCTATTTTTATATTCTATTTATGAATTATTTAATAATTTAGTATTGTTATCATCTAACATTTCAATTTTCTTAATACTGTTACTATTTTGTAAAATATTATATTGTTTTTTAGCTATTGAATTAAGTTTTTCAAGTCTTATTTTTGGCTCTATTCCTTCAGCTATCATCTCACTATTCAAGTTTTCTAGATTGCTTAAAATTACTAACTGAAGTATATTTGCATAATCTCGCATATTACCATCTAAAGTAGGATTTTTATCTTTCCACTCCTTTGCAGTCATTCCGAATAATGCAACATTTAGTAAATCTGCCTCATTTGCATAAGCATATAATTTTTGCTTTTCAGTAAGTGTAGGAATTATATTTTCCTTTATACTATCAGTATGTATTCTATAATTTGTTTTTGCAAGTTCTCGCCTTACAGACCAATCAATTTTATTTTGATAACTTTCATTTTGTTTTAATCTTTCAAATTCAGTTATTAAATACAAATTAAATTCTGGACTAATCCAACTAGCAAACTCAAATGCAATATCTGGATGTGCATATGTTCCACCATTGTTACCAGACTTTGAAATAATACCTATTGCATTAGTTTCTTTAATCCATCTCTGTGGGGACATTGTAAAATAATGAGTACCTGCTTCTGATTTAAAGGTGTCGATTTCGACCCCTTTGAGATTTGGATTGTGCATTTGCTCCCAAAGAGCTAAAAATTCAATGTTTGTTTTAGCTCTTAGCCAATTCTTTATAACATCTTTAGGCTCAATTGGATTTTTATATCGTGCTAAATCAGTTAAAGAAATATAATCTACATTTCCAATTCTAATAACACTTACTAAATTATCTTTTACTTTCATTTGTGCTTTTATGAGTTCTTTGCTCATAATATCACTTCCAATCTTTGTAAATTCTTTTACTATTATAGAACTAATGTTTGCAAATGTCAAGTAAAAATCTAAATATAAATTAATTCTTTGAATATAATTTCTTCAACTTCATTATCTGCTAAATATAAGTCAGGAATATAATAATCTCCTTCTTTATGATAAGTTATCTCTCTCATAACTAAAAACCTCCTAAAATTTATTTTCGCTACAAAATGAATTGAAATTTTATACCATATCGAGCTATCAAAACACCAATAAAATAAGGAAGAACCAAATAAGAACAATTTTGTCCTTATTTAAGTTCTCCCTTTTGGGGTATTTTTTTGCTAAAATATATTGACAATTGAGAGTACATTCAACTATAATGAGAACATAGTTGAGTGATAATTCAATTGTTACTGAATATTATATATAATAAACAAAAGAAAGAAGGGAAAACAATATGTCAAAAAATGAATTCATATGTGATTGTAATATTATTCATCAAGATGTAGTTGCAAGCACAAGAGAAAAAATGACAGATGAATATTTATTTAGCAAACTTGCTGAGTTCTTTAAAATATTAGGAGATATAACAAGAGCAAAAATTTTATTTGCATTAGACCAAAATGAAATGTGTGTATGTGACATTGCTAATGTGCTTGGAATGAGCAAGTCTTCTATATCACATCAGTTAGGTACTTTAAGAAGAGCTGGAATAGTAAAATGCAGAAAACAAGGAAAAGAAGTATATTATATGTTAGATGACGAGCATGTAAGTAAACTATTTGAACTAGGAATAGAGCATATAGAGCATAAGTAAGAGAAAATGTAAGGAGAGAAATATTATGAAAAAAACATTAATTAAAATTTTAACATCAGTGGCATTATTTTTAATAGCATTATTTGTGCCATTTAAAAACGTTTGGATAAATAATTGCATATATATAGTTAGTTATTTAATTGTAGGATTAGAAGTAGTTATAGAGGCTGTAGAAAATATTTTTAAAGGAGAAATATTTGATGAAAATTTTCTTATGGCAATAGCAACAATTGGAGCATTTGCAGTAGGCGAATTTCCAGAAGCAGCAACGGTTATGATACTTTATCAAATAGGTGAATTGTTCCAAGACTATGCAGTAGATAAATCAAGAAAATCTATATCAAGTTTAATGGATATTAGACCAGATTATGCAAATGTCAAAAGAGAAAATGAAGTTTTAAAAGTTTCACCAGAAGAAGTAAAAATAGGAGAATTAATTGTAGTAAAACCAGGAGAAAAAGTTCCACTAGACGGAGAAATTGTGGAAGGAAAATCTATGTTAGATACTTCAAGTTTAACAGGAGAATCTATGCCACAAGATGCCAATACAGGAGATAACGTTTTAAGTGGATGTATAAATAAAAGTGGACTGTTAACAATAAAAACAACAAAAGAATTTGGAGAATCTACAGTAAGCAAAATATTAGATTTGGTAGAAAATGCAAGTAACAAAAAATCAAAATCTGAAAACTTTATTACTAAATTTGCTAAATATTATACACCAGCTGTAGTAATAATAGCAGTGATTTTAGCAGTTATTCCACCAATTATTATAAAAGATGCAGTATTTACAGATTGGCTATATAGAGCTTTAACATTTTTAGTAGTATCATGCCCATGCGCACTTGTAATATCAATACCTCTAGGATTCTTTGGAGGAATAGGAGGAGCTTCTAAAGAAGGAATATTAGTAAAAGGAAGTAATTACTTAGAAGCTTTAGCACAAACAGAAATAGTTGTATTTGACAAAACAGGTACATTAACTCAAGGAATTTTTGAAGTACGAAAAATAGAAGCTTTTGGAATAGAAAAAGAAAAGCTTTTAGAATTAGCAGCATATGCAGAAAATCATTCAAATCATCCAATATCATTATCTGTAAAAGATGCATATAAAAATAAAATAGATATGCAAAAAATTACACAAACAGAAGAAATAGCAGGACTAGGAGTTAAAGCCATAATAGACGGAAGACAAGTGATAGTTGGAAATGATAAATTAATGGAACAAGCCAAAATTAATTATGAAAAATCAACAGACATAGGAACTATATTATATGTTGCAATAGATAACAAATTTGTAGGATACATTGTGATTGCAGACAAGATAAAAGAAGATGCTAAAATGGCAATAGAAGTTTTAAAGAAAAATGGGATAAAAAAGACAGTTATGCTAACAGGAGATAAAAAACAAGTAGGCGAACATGTAGCTGATATTTTAGGGCTAGATGAAGTTTATACAGAATTATTACCAGACGGAAAAGTAGAAAAAGTAGAAGAACTATTAAAACAAAAAAGTGAAAAAGGAAAACTTGTATTTGTTGGTGACGGTATAAACGATGCACCAGTATTAGCTTTAGCGGATATAGGAATCGCAATGGGAGGACTTGGTTCAGATGCTGCAATAGAGGCCGCAGATGTTGTAATAATGACAGATGAGCCATCTAAAATAGGAAATGCAATGAAAATTTCTAAAAAGACAATGAGAATAGTGCGTGAAAATATAATTTTTTCTTTATCAGTAAAATTAGTGGTATTAATTTTAGCAGCATATGGTTTATCTACAATGTGGGCAGCAGTATTTGCAGATGTAGGGGTATCAGTTATAGCAATATTAAATTCACTAAGAGCATTAAGAAGATAAAAAAGGACATTTGGGGACGGGTCACTTTTGTCCTTTACATAATAGAAAAATTAAATATATAATAAAAACAGTTTCTAAAAATAGAGGAGAAAATTAGTAAATGGGAAATATAGTTTTATTAGATGATTTAACAATTAATAAAATAGCTGCAGGTGAGGTTATAGAAAGACCTGCAAACGTAGTAAAAGAACTTGTAGAGAACTCACTAGATGCAGGAGCAACACTTATAATAGTAGAAATAAAAAATGGTGGTAAAACTTTAATAAAAGTAACCGACAATGGGAAAGGCATATCTAAAGATGATATGCCTATTTCCATTGAAAGGCATGCAACTAGCAAAATAAGAAAAGTAGAAGATTTGGAAAACACATATACAATGGGATTTAGAGGTGAAGCATTAGCAAGTATTTCTGCAATATCAGAAATGACAATGATATCTAAAACTCTAGAGGAAACAACAGGATATAAAATTCAAACAATAGCAGGAAATGTAGTAGATATAGAAGAATGTGGAGCACAAACAGGTACAACAATAATAGTAGAAAAATTATTTTTTAATACACCAGTAAGATATAAATTTTTAAAACAAGATGCTACTGAAAATAAGTATATAAAAGAATGGGTTCATAAGGTAGCACTTGCAAATCCACAAGTATCTTTCAAATTGATAAGTGATGGAAAGCAAGTATTTTCTTCTAATGGAAATGGAAAAATAGAAGATATCATTTATTTATTATACGGAAAAGAAATAAAAGAAAATTTGTTAAAAGTAGACTACGAAGAAAACAATATAAAAATTACCGGGGTAATAGGAAACACAATGGTAGCAAGGGATACAAGAAAGGATCAAATAATATTTTTGAATAAAAGGCATATTCAAAATGTAGCACTAATTAGCAGTGCAGACCAAGCTTTTAAAGGTGCTACAGGAATTGGAAAATATGGATTTTATATATTGAATTTAGAAATGCCTGCAAATTATTATGATGTAAACGTGCATCCTACAAAAATAGAGGTAAGATTTAATGAAGAACATGAAATAACTAGAATTTTGTATCATGCAATAAAAAATGCAATATTAAATTCAGAATTTTTAGGAAATAATCAAAATGAAAATAAAGAAAAATATATTGAAAATGAGTTTGAATTTTTGACAACAAACAAAATAGAAAGCAATGGAGAATTCAATAAAACTAATAAGATTGATTTACCTAAAACAGATGTGACATCTTTAAAAATAGAAGAAAACAACAATTTACAAAACATAGAAAGACAATTAGAAAATCAAAAGGTAGAACTTAGAAAAAGAGAAGAAAAGAGAAAAGTAGAATATAAGTATATAGGAATTTTATTTAGAACATACATAATAGTAGAAATAGCAGATGAAATATACTTAATAGATCAACACGCAGCACATGAAAGAGTTTTATATGAACAAATAAAAGAAAATTATAAGAATCATATAGAACAAAATAGTCAATTAACATTAATTCCAGAAGTAGTAAACTTGACACATAAAGAAATGGAATTCGTAAAAGAAAATATGAAACTATTTAGAGATATAGGGTTTGACATAGAAGAATTTGGAGAAAATACATTAAAAATAAATGGAATACCAGATTTAGAATATAGAGCAAAAACAAACAACATATTTTTAGACATATTAGATGAAATGTTAAGTAATGAAAGAACATCTGTAAAAGATGTAGAAGAAAGATTTATAGCAACAGTAGCATGTAAGGCAGCAGTAAAGGCAAATATGGATTTAAAAGAAAAAGAGGTAGATGATTTAATACAAAATTTACTATCATTAAATAATCCATACACATGTCCACACGGAAGACCAACGACAATAAAAATTTCTAAAGAATATCTTGAAGAGCATTTAGGAAAATAGATTATAAGGAGAAAATAATGGAAGAAATAGAAAAAATAGTGTCAAATTGTTTTGAATGTGTTAAAAAGCCATGCCAGCTAGGTTGTCCTCTTTCAAATGACACAGCAGGATTTATAAAATTAGTAAAAGAGAAAAAATATAAAGAAGCATATGAGCTTTGTTGCGAAACGACAGTACTTCAAGCTATATGTGGAAGAATATGCCCACACGAAAGTCAGTGTCAAGGCCATTGTATAAGAAGAATAAAGGATTCAGCCGTAGAGATAGGAAAAGTAGAGGCATTTTTAGGTGATATGGCAATAGAAAAAGGATGGGATATTCCTAAATTTACAAATAAAAATAAGGACAAAAAAATAGCAGTAGTAGGAGGCGGACCTGCTGGTCTTACTTGTAGCGCATTTTTAGCAAGAAACGGATATGCTGTAACAATATACGAAAAACATGGTGCTTTAGGAGGAATTCCTGAACATGGAATTCCTGAATTTAGATTAGACCAAAATATACTAAAAAAGACGATAGATAAAATATTAAAATTAGGAATAGAAGTAAAATATAATACTGAGCTTGGAAAAGATATATCTATTCAAAAACTAGAAAAGGAATATGATGTAGTATTTATAAGCATAGGCGCAAATGTTTCTACTAAAATGGGAATAGAAGGAGAAAACTTGCCACAAGTATTAGGTGGAAACGAACTACTAGAAAATAAAGAATATCCAAACTTTAATGGAAGGAAAGTTGCTGTAATCGGCGGTGGAAATGTTGCTATGGATGTAAGCAGAACAGTAAAAAGATTGGGAGCCAAAGATGTAACAGTAATATATAGAAGAAGCAAAGATGAGATGCCAGCAGAAGAAAAGGAAATACAAGAGGCAGAAAAAGAAGGTATAGAATTTATGTATCAGACAAATATCTTAAAAATATTAGGAGATACAAGAGTAGAAAAAGTAGAATGCATAAAAACTGAACTTGTACAAAAAGAAGGAGAAAACAGAAAGGTACCTATTAATATAGAAAATAGCAACTTTTTTGTTGAAACAGACTATGTAATAATGGCTGTAGGTTCAAAAGCAGATAAGCAAATTGTGGACAAGTTGGAAATTAAGACAGATAATAAAGGCAAGATTTTAATAGACGAAAATTGCAAAACGTCAAGAGAAAAGGTATTTGCAGGAGGAAATATTGCAGGAGCAAAAGATACTGTGGCATGGGCTGCAAGAAGCCGGAAGAAATGCAGCATACAAAATAGAGGAATATTTGAAAAAAGAAGGAATATCTTTGCCAAAGTAGGAACTAAAAAAAGAATGTATGGTAATCTTTAAGGTTACCATACATTAATTATAGGAGGATAAATGAAAAATTTAAACTATACACAAAATAGTAGTGAATTGAAAATTAATAAAGAAAAATATAAGAAAGAGAATATTGAGGCTGAAGTAAATATTTTTTGGTTTACTTCAAAAACTTAGTATTCTCTTTTTGGGTACATTCGTGGGAAATCACATTTTCTAGAAAAAAACATATTATAATACAAGGGGAGTGAAGAAAAGTGGCTTATTCAGATAGAGAGTTATTAGCAAGAATAGTACAATGTGAAGCAGGGGGCGAAGGAGATAATGGAATGAGAGCAGTTGCATCTGTTGTAATGAATAGAGTAAATGTGCCATATGGCGAATATGCAAGAATATCACAAGGTGGAAGCATTAGAAATATAATTTTTCAGCAAGGTCAGTTTGATTGCGCAAGAGAACAATTATATAACATGTACAATCCTCAAAACATATATAATATGAATCCAACAGATATACACTACAATATTGCAGATTGGGCAATTGCAGGAAATAGACTAAATGATATAGGAGAATGCTTGTGGTACTTAAATCCATTTAAGCCAAATTGCGATTCTACATTTCCTCGTAATGGTTCAGGCACATTTCATACAAGACTTGGTGACCATTGCTTTTATAGGCCAACTACTAGCTATGCCAATACTTAAATGTTATAAATGAAATAATAAACTTAAATAAAACTTGAAAGGATGAAAATTATATGCAAGAAATTACAAATAATGAAAATAAACAAATACAAGGTGGAATTCAAATAAATTCAAATAGCCCGGAAATACTAACAAACAACATATATACTCCAGCATTTTTAAGAAGTCAAATAGGAAGACTAATGAGAGTGGAATTTTTAATTGGAACTAATAATTTAGTAGATAGAATAGGAATTTTAGAAGATGTAGGAGCAAGCTATATTCTTCTTCGTTCTTTTGAAAATGATAGTTTAGTATATTGTGACATATATTCTATTAAATTCATTACAATTTCAACAACAGGAACATATGCCATGAATAATAGATATTGGTAAAATAAAGTTATATTTAGATATAATAACAAAAATAGCACCTTTAATAATAAACATTATCGGTGTTATTTCATTTTAAAAATTTACATACAACAACATAAAAATTTATGAAAATGACTTGTACTTTTTTCTTTTTCCTTATATAATATTAAAGTATTAAACTAAAAGGAGGAAACAAGTAAAATGTCTTTTATTGAAAATGTAAAATCAAAAGTAAAAAATGATATAAAAACAATAATATTACCGGAAAGTAATGATATAAGAGTTTTAAAAGCAACACAACAAATTTTAAAAGAAGAATTTGCTGATATAATTCTAATTGGTAATAGAGAACAAATAAATAAATTAGCTAAAGAAAACAATTTAGACATTTCTAAAGCAAAAATAGTTGACCCTAAAACATCAAATAAGTTTAGTAGTTATGCAAATAGTTTTTACGAATTAAGAAAAGCAAAAGGAATGACATTAGACAAGGCAAAAGAAATGATGAAGGACAATGTATATTTTGGAATGATGATGGTAAAGCAAGGTGATGGAGATGGATTAGTTTCAGGAGCTTGTCATTCTACAGCAGACACTTTAAGACCTGCTCTTCAAATATTAAAAACAGCCCCAGGAACAAAACTTGTATCAGCGTTTTTCTTAATGGTAGTTCCAAATTGCGAATATGGTGAAAATGGAGCATTTGTTTTTGGAGATTGTGGATTAAATGAATATCCAGACCCAGAAGCATTATCAGAAATTGCTATATCATCAGCCAAGAGTTTTGAACAGCTAGTAGGAAAAGAACCAAAAGTTGCAATGCTTTCATATTCAAGCTATGGAAGTGCACATTCACCACTTACGGACAAAGTAGTAGAAGCAACTAAATTATTAAAAGAGAAAATGCCAGAGTTAATTGCAGATGGTGAACTACAATTAGATGCAGCAATTATACCAGAAATTGCTGCCTCAAAAGCACCGGGAAGCCCATTAAAAGGTGAAGCGAATACTTTAATATTCCCAGATTTAGATGCTGGAAATATAGGATATAAATTAGTTCAGAGATTTGCAAAAGCAGAAGCCTATGGACCACTTTGCCAAGGAATTGCAAGACCTGTAAATGATTTGTCAAGAGGATGTAGTGCAGAAGATATAGTTGGAGTTGTGGCAATTACAGCACTTCAAGCACAAGAACAGTAAATAAAAAGTAGAGGAACATTACAACCATTTGAACACTTAAACATAAGGAGAAGGGCCATTTCTTAACTTAGTAGAAGTGACCAAAAGGTAAGAAGTGTCCCTTAACACATATATACAAGGAGGAAATGAAATGAAAATTTTAGTACTAAATAGTGGTAGTTCATCACTAAAATATCAATTAATTGATATGGAAAATGAACAAGTATTAGCAAAAGGAAACTATGAAAGAATTGGAATGGAAGGTTCTTTTGTAACTCACAAAGTAGGTGGAGAAAAATATAAATACGAAAGAGATGCAAGAAATCATGAAGAAGCTATTTCTTTTGTACTTTCACAATTTACAGATAACGAGCATGGAGTTATTTCATCATTAGACGAAATTTCAGCAGTAGGACACAGAGTTGTTCATGGAGGAGAAAAATTCAATAAATCAGTTGTAATTACAGACGAAGTAATAGATACAATTAGAGAATGTATTCCTTTAGCACCATTACATAACCCAGCAGCTCTAACAGGAATTGAAGCTTGTATGAAAGTTATGCCAGGTAAGAAAAATGTAGCAGTATTTGATACAGCATTCCATCAAACAATACCAGAAGAAAGATATATTTATCCAATACCATATAAATATTATGAAAAATATGGTGTAAGAAAATACGGATTCCACGGAACAAGCCACAGATATGTATCTGCAAGAGTTGCTGAACTAGTAGGAAAACCAGTTACACAGTTAAAAACAATAGTATGTCATTTAGGACAAGGAGCAAGTCTATGTGCAGTATTAAATGGTAAATCTGTTGATACATCAATGGGATTCACACCACTTGCAGGTATTGCAATGGGAACACGTTCTGGAGATTTAGACCCATCAATAGTTACTTTTTTAATGAAAAAAGAAGGATTAACACCTGATGAAGTAGAAAAAATATTAAATAAAGAATCTGGATTAATAGGAATGAGCGAATACTCAGCAGACAATAGAGATTTGCTAGCTTCTATAGATGCAAATGACGAACACGCTGAAAAGAGCAAATTAGCAATGGAAGCTTATGCTTATATTATAGCTCAATATATTGCTAAATATGCAGTTGCACTAAATGGTGTAGATGTAATAGCATTTGCTGGGGGTGTTGGAGAAAGAGGCCCAGATGAAAGAAAAATGATTTGCGAACAATTAAAATGGATGGGAGTAGAATTAGACCTAGAAGCAAATGATGTAAAAGCAGAAGAAAGAGAAATTTCTACAAAAGATTCTAAAGTAAAAGTTTGGATTGTTCCAACTGAAGAAGAATTAATGATAGCAAGAGATACAGCAAACTTAGTAAAATAAAGGACATTTGGGGACGGGTCACTTTTGTCCTTTACATAATACAAAAATTAAATATATAATAAAAACATATGAATTTTCAAAAAATGCTCGTTCAAGCTAAGTA
>USFC01000038.1 GCA_900553865.1 uncultured Clostridium sp. | reverse complement strand
AAATACAATTTGAGGAAAGTTTAAAACAAAGACTTGAATTTATATGTGAGTTTTCAAAAGTTACTCCTACATTTATCAATGGTAGCATTAGAAAAATTGAAAAGACTAATATTTCATACATTGAACCTCATAGAGTAATTATCAAAAACGTTACTTTTTGGTATTTAATTACTCTAATGATGTTTATATATCCAACTTATCTAAAAAGATAAAATTATCAGAATTAGAAGAAGATCTGCAAAACATATAAATATAGGCAAAAAATTCAATAAAAATGAAAAAATGATTGATAAAGCTAAAATATCGTGTCAAAATAGTGATATCAGTGTATTAGACCATTTTACTGATGTCAATAAAATGGTACAAATCGGTTCAGGAGCTTATAGAGAACAAATTGATTATAAATTAACTCGTTATGCTTGTTATTTAATAGCACAAAATGGAGATAATAGAAAAAAAGTAATTGCTCTTGCACAAACTTATTTTGCAGTTCAAACTAGAAAGCAAGAAATTAGTGAAAAAGAATACAGTATTCTAACGGAAGATGAGAAAAGATTTTATCAAAGAGATTTAACACGAAAAGGAAATTACTCAGTTAATCAAACAGCAAAAAAAGCAGGAGTTAAAAATTTTGATAGATTTCATAATAGCGGTTACAAAGGATTATATAACGGAGAAACTGCTGATGATATAGCAAAAAGAAAGGGTTTAAGATATAGAGAAGATATTTTAGACAATATGGGGAGTGATGAACTAATAGCAAATTTATTTAGAATATCACAAACAGAACAAAAATTGAAAAAAGATAATATACAAACCGAAAAAGAAGCAAATAAAACTCATTACAATATTGGTAAAAATATTAGAAAAGTAATTGCTAAAAACGGCGGAACAATGCCAGAAAATTTACCAACACCAAAGAAAAGTTTAAAGCAATTAGAAAAAGAAAATAAAAAAGGATTGAAGAAAAAGTAATATGAAAGAGTGAGTAATTTTAATAAATTGCTCCAACTATTGAATATTTCAAGATTTTATGGTAAAATATTTCCATAATTTAATTATCTTGCTAATATGCAAGTTTCGAATATAGTAACTTTTAACAATAATTATTGTAAAGGAGGAATTAAAAATGAAATTATTTCACACCGAAAATGGTAAGGAAACAGTATATGTTCAAATGCAGGACATTATGCAATTGAATCAAAGTGATATGCCTATACCAGAATCTATCTATACAAAAGTATTCACTGGTATAACTATTGTGAATGATTCAAATCGGTTTGATTTTGTAAGCTTCGATGAAGCACATGAAGTAAAATTCTTTAGAGAATTGGAGTTCGTAATCGATTATGATCAGTACAAAGAATTGACTGATGAACAGTTGGGAGAAAAAGGTCAGAAATTAGTAATGAAGGCAAACGAAATTGCAGAAAAATGGAATTCTATGTCTTCTGATGAAAGAGAGCAGAATAGTAATCTTTTTCAAGAACATGAAAATATAGAATACATGTTAAATTTTTTGTCTGAAATTTATGCTATAAAACACGGCAAAAGGTCTATGCCTTTTCCTGACTTTGTAAAATTACCTGAAAGGTCGAAAAAGTAAGGATTTTTTCGAAGAAAAAAGATGTGAGATGAGTCAGAACCACGTGTTATACACGTGGTTCTGACTGTTTTGTGTCAATATTAATTTTTGTACTAAGTGTTACTTTTTAGGAGCAGAAGCATTTGGATATAATTCATTTAAATATGAAAGCAAAATTTCCTGTTGCGGAAAATTTAAGCTGTCGAAGATAGAAGTGACAGCGGAAAATGCATCACTTTTCCCTAAAAAGCTAACAAGTTCTGGAAACTTTGGAATTTTAAGAGTATCCTGTACTCTAGCAAAAGCAACTGAGTTTTTTTCTACGCCTTTTGAATCATCAAATAAATGGCTTTTCATAAAGTAAAAATGAACATTTTTCTCGTAAAAAACCGATAAAAAAAGGTCATATGAAATATTAAACTCTTCAGAAAGACTCTTAAGTAATGCCGTAAGAAAAGCATCGAAAGTTTCTTGGGTTACAACCTTGTGGTCAAAAAAGGGAAGACTAGCTTCCTGCAAATTGTCCCAGTCTGTTAAATTGACCCATTCCAAATTTCTTAGAGCTTGCTGTGTCATAAATTGTTCCTCCTTTTAAAATCTTCAAAAATGGAGAAAATACTAAGTCCTCCAAATTTGAAAGACTTTTAAAAATATAAGTTATAAAGTTTCAAACAAAAGGATAACATAATATTCAATTAAAGTCAACTAAAATATTAGGATTTACTTGTATTTTGAAGTAAAATATTGTATAGTAATAAAAGCAAATAAAGGAAAGAAGGAAATATAAATGAAGATAGGAATAGTAGGACTTCCAAATGTAGGAAAATCAACATTATTTAATAGTATAACAAATGCAGGAGCAGAATGTGCAAACTATCCATTTTGTACAATAGAACCAAATGTAGGAGTTGTACCAGTACCAGATGAAAGATTAGACAAATTAACTCAAATGTATAAACCAGAAAAAACAACACATGCAATAATAGAATTTGTTGATATTGCAGGTTTAGTAAAAGGAGCAAGTAAGGGAGAAGGGTTAGGAAATAAATTTTTATCACACATTAGGGAAGTAGATGCAATAGCACATGTTGTAAGATGTTTTGAAGATTCAAACATTGTTCATGTGGATGGAAGTATCTCACCTTTAAGAGATATAGAAACCATCAATTTAGAATTAATCTTTTCAGATATGGAAATGCTAGAAAAAAGATTAGATAGTGCTAAAAAGCGTTTAAAAGCAGATAAAAAAGCAGCAGATGAAATAAAAGTATTAGAAAAAATAAAAACAGCCTTAGAACAAGGAAAATGTGCAAGAACAGTAGAACTTACAGACGAAGAAAAAGAGCAAATAAAAGATTTGTATTTACTTACTTCAAAACCAGTTTTATATATAGCAAATGTTTCAGAAGAACAAATTGCAAATGCTGAAAATGATGAAATGGTAAAACAAGTAGAGGAATTTGCAAAAACAGAAAATGCAAAAGTAATTCCACTTTGTGTAAAAATAGAAGAAGAATTATCTAGCCTAGAAGGTGATGATAAGAAAGAAATGCTAGAGGCATTAGGACTTAGTGAATCTGGATTGGACAAAGTGGTAAAAACAAGTTATGATTTATTAGGTTTAATGAGTTTCTTAACAGCTGGAGAGCCAGAAGTAAGAGCATGGACAATAAAGAAGGGAACAAAAGCGCCACAAGCAGCAGGAAAAATCCATTCAGATATTGAAAGAGGATTTATACGTGCAGAAGTTGTTTCTTATGATGATTTAATAAAAGAAGGTTCTATGCTTGCATGTAAAGAAAAAGGATTGGTCCGCTCAGAAGGAAAAGAATATGTAATGCAAGATGGAGATATAGTGTTATTTAGATTTAATGTATAAAATGGTAAAAAAAAGAGGAAAACAAAGGAGAAGAAAATGGAAACAAGAAAAATAATGTCAACAGAAGAAAGAAAAATAAGAAATTTGGATAGGGCGATAGCTTTTTGGTGCATAGTAATAACTGAAATTATATTAATAGCGCAAAACCATACTACTTTATTGATGACTGCGGCAAATGAATTTTCAGCAGTTAAGAATGTAAATTTCCTATTGGCTATAGTAGCTTTTATATATTCAATATTTACTAATATAGTGTCAAAAACATTCATACTCATATTAATATACATACCAATTAGAATATCAACAGTTGAAAAAGTTAAGAAAAATATGAAATACAAAGTTGTAGATAACATAGAATATTACAGAGATAAATTCGAAAGTATATCACCTGCTGAAATGAGTTTAGTTTTAGATTTAGAAATAGAAAGAAAAAAAGATATTTCAGCAACATTATTAAGCTTAAATATAAAAGGATTATTAGATTTTGAAGACGACAAAATAAAGATAAACAATACTGGAAATTTGGAAAATTTAAAACCTAGTGAAAGATATTTATTTGAAGCATTAAAAGATGGTACATTAGACGGAATGGATATGTCAAACTGGGAAAAGGTTTGTATTAAAGAAGCAATGGATGATGGATATATTATTAACGCTAAGCAAAAAAGAAAGTTTTTTTGGAAAAGCACATTGCTACTAATTTTAGCAATTTTAATGTTATTCTATTCAATTGGAAAATTTACAAAAAATATTGATGAATACAGCAAAAATGTAAATGAAGTACAAGAAGAGATGGGAACAATAAATAGTAATTTAGAAAAAATAGTAAGCAAAGACGATAAACAGTTAAAAAATGAAGATGAAATAAAACTTAAAGAAGAATACTTGCCAATAGCGAAAAATGCAATAGGAAAAATAGGTGAACCATTAGTTTTGGGATTAATGATTATAGGAAGTATAGCATTAATTATAGGACTAATTTTTTATAAAATAGCTAGAATAGCAATTTATAAGTCTGGCTATGGAGAAAATAAGTATGAAAGAACAAAAGAAGGAAAAGTTTTAGCAGAACAAATTGCAGCAATGCAGCGATATATACATGAATTCAGCTTGTTATCTGATATGGAAAAAGAGCAAGTTAAATTATGGGAAGAATTTTTAGTATATGCAATAGTATTAGAAGAAAATGAAGAAATAGTTAGCAATATATTTTCATATAAAAATGTAAAAATGTATAGCTTTATATAGTGGGGGATTGCTCTAGCCTTTTGCTTAGCAGCTAAATCTTCTTTTGTAAATTACTTAATAGTTTAAGAAAAATAACTATGGGGATACTTTTTATAGTATCCCCATAAATGATATTACTCACACATTTTTTTAGTGCAGTTGGCCATATAAAATTTCTTTTCGGCAAGTTTGTCTTGTATTCCTCGCAAAGCTTCACCAAATCTTTGGAAGTGGTTAACTTCTCTTTGACGTAAGAAACGAAGTACATCTAATACGGCAGGGTCATCTTTGCAAAGGTCAATCAATTTTTCGTAAGTTGCTCTGGCTTTTTGCTCTGCAGCTAAGTCTTCTTGTAAGTTAGCAATAGGGTCACCTTTACAAGCAATATAAGCAGCTGTCCAAGGATTACCAGCAGCAGATTGAGGATAAACATCTACACCATGGTCTGTGTAATATGCACCAAGTCCAGCTTTTTCTAATTCTTCAGGGCAAACACCATCTGTTAATTGATGCACTAAACTTCCAACCATTTCTAAGTGAGCAAGTTCGTATGTTCCATCAAAGTTATCAATAGTTAAAGACTTAAATTATAAACTCTTACTATTGATAAATTTAATCTATATGTTGTATTTTAAACTTTGTTCTTCTAATAATTTAAAATCACAACTTAAACTTCTGTAAAACTTTGCTATTTTTCCATTACTGTTTCCTGTAACCAATTTATATATTTTTTCTGCCTTGTCCATTATTTTTTGTCTATTTTCTGGTATATTTATGTATTTATATTGTTCTGATAGAAGTCTTCTATAAGCATAGGTTTTATCTGTAACATCTAATAATGAAACACTATTTTGTGGTACAGGTATCATATCTGAAAATCTAATAATACCTAATTCATTTTTTTCTTTTATACTTAACATTTTAAAGAATGTTAAATTTTCTTTGTAGGTCTTATGTTTTGTTTTAGGAGAGAACATAGGAGCAAAATAGTAATGTTCATTGACTAATATAACAACTCCTATGTATGGTCTTGTTTCATTTTTATTATAAGCAATATGTTTATCAAACTCACTTAAATATTGAATATAATTATCATCTATTATATAAAAATTTAATTTACCTAATTTAATTTTTTTTGTATTTTTCATTTATTCCTCCAAATAATAGAATAGGGAGTACCTTATTTAAAAGATACCCCCTTAATTTTTCTGGAAACTTGTTTATAGTATAACTAAAGGCTCGTTTCTAGCCTAATGTTTCTGGATATTTGTTTATAGGATAGACTCCTAAAGGCTCATATCTAACCTAATGTTTGTTAAGCTCTTTATAGAAATTCCTTTCTAAAGGTTTGCTTTTACCTAATTTATTTGATAATTAAATTATCAATACTAGTATATTCATTATACTGCATTTTATTTATAAATTCAAGCACTTTTAATTAATTTTTTTATTTTGTTGTTGCTCTAATTTTGGTATTTTAGGGTAGATATGAATTTCAAAATTACTTGGGTTTGAATCTTTTTTTATTGCTTTTTCTGTTTTTAAATATGTTACTTTTTCTAGGATACTTCTCAATAATATATTCTTTTGTTCATTTGTTTCTAATTTAGAATATATATCAATTACATTTTTTATTTTTGGAACAATTATTTCTTTGTTTTGCTCCGCTTCTTCTTGAGTATTTACTGCTTTAGATATTTTGGTTATTTCACTATTTATTTCATCAATATTATTTTTCAAAGATGTCGAACGCTCAGAAAATTCTTGCTTATTGTATGTATCTTCTTCAAACAATTCATATACCTTATTAAGTTTATTTTTTTCACTTAATAATTTTTCTTCTAATTGTTTTAAAATAACCTTTGTCTTAATAACTGGAAATTCTGTTTTTCTGCTTTCTAACTCTGAATAATTCACATTATAGCCATTTAACCATATCTTTAAAGCTTCAATAATCTTTTCTTCGACTATATAAAGTTTCGAACTTATATTATTACAATTAGGATTATTACAAATTAAAGTTGGTTCTTTTTGTTTCAAGCTGTATGGTCTTCTTTGCATTGGCTTACCACATTTTTCACAAAATACTAATCCTATTAAAGGATTTTGGACTTTATCATTATGAGGAATAGGAGGAGCATTACAGCTCCTCTTGTTCTGTACTATATCCCACGTTTTATTATCTATAATCGGCTTATGTAATCCATTTATAAGTAATATATCAGAATTTCTTGGTCTACTTGTAATACGTTTTCCATTTTCAGAACGTATTACTTGTTTTCTAGAATTCCACCTAATTTTTCCAATATATACAGGATTATTTAATATATCTTTTATAGAGGAAATAGACCAACTATCTGCTTTTCGTGGTTTTAATCCTAATTTATTTATTTCTTTAGCTACATTATTTATTGATACTTCCTCGTAAGAATATAAAATGAAGATTTTTTTTACTATTTCCGCTTCTTCTGGATTAGGTTCTAATGTATAACCTTTTGCATTTTCCAACTTTTTTCTTTTATATCCAAAGGGTGGAATACTTCCAACATATTTTCCTTCTGTTATTGATGTCATTCTACCTCTTTGAAGTCTTCTATTTATTGTTTTGTATTCTCTTCTAGACATAAATAATCCAAATTCAAAATATTCTTCATCATATTCGTTATTTGGGTCATATACTTTCATAGGAGTAATAATTTTGGTAGATGAATATTTAAAAGCTACTGATACAATTCCTTGGTCTCCTGTATCTCCACGTGCAAGCCTTTCAACTTCCATAACTAATACACCAGCCCATTTTCTTGATTCAACATCTTTTAATAATCTTTTCATTTCATCTCTTTCTTCTATTGTTTCTCCACTTACGACTTCTCTGTATATTTCTCCTATTGGTAATCCCATTTTTTGGGCTAATTCAACTAATGTCTTTTCGTGCCTTGCTAAAGTTTCACATTCTCCATATTTTTCGAGTTCTCTATCTTCTCTTGATTTTCTTAAATAGATAGCATATTGTTCACTTTGCAAAATTCCTCCTTTCCTTATAATCTTTCGCCTTTAACTTGTTATATTATATAAAGTTTTAGGCAAAATTACAAGTTATCTTGTTTCATTATTATTTTTATTGCATTTAATAGAATATTTTCAAAGTTACTAACAGTTGTTTCATTCTCTGTACCTACAATGAAGTCATCAAAAAATTTAACTTTAGTTCCACCTATATTAACTTCTTCAACTTCCAATTTTGAATCACCTCATTCAATCTTATGCTTTTTCTAGGCTACATTTGAATTATATTTAGCAAAATTTTCTATTTTTTCTATATTAAAGTGTTTATCAAATGTAAGTGGGTTAATTCCTAAATTTCTGATTTGCTTGATATAACCTCTAAAAGTTGAAAAGTCTTCACTACATAATGCTTTATTCTTCAAAACTTCTATTTCAATTTTACTTGCTCCGCTTCGTATGTACCTTTCTATCTTTGAAATTCTTTTCGTATACGCATAATGTTTGCTAGTTCTTGTATATCCTCTTTTATTTATTCTTCTTAGAACATCACAAAGAATATTTTTTGTATAACTTGACAAATAGCTGTTACTTTTTATCATTTTTATTGCTATATCTATTCGATAAAATGGTTCAGAAAACCATATTTTTTCTGCATATTTTACCCAAAAATGTTTTTTTATATCTTCACTCAAATAGTTTTTTAAATCCTTAGCTAATGACCAATTTTCTGAATATTTGTAGTAATTAAACTTTCTGTTTTTTATTCTAACTTCAGTTCTAAATACACCTTTAAATTCTTCTAACTCTTCATCAGTTATATAATCTTCATATCTAACACTTAATAACTGTTTCTCTTTATTATATGTTATAGTTTCAACATACCCATTTTCTGGAGTATATGAAATAGCATACTAAAATACACTTTTTACAACATTATTAAGACTATCTGATGTTTTAGACATTAGATTATATACAATAGGCTCTACAAGTTCGCTTATTTTGGAATCTATTTTATAATCTAATCTATTTAAAGTTATACTTTCTACAAACTCTTTAGGGACTTTAAGTTTATTAAATAGAACATCTTTTAAACAATTTTCAATAAATTCTACATCACTTTCACAAGGATATCTCTTTAGTATTATTTTTGGACAAAATCCAATAGTAATATAACTATAAGTTCTATTATAGAATAAATTAAATGGTGGTATTTCTCCAACAAACTGAATTTTTCCTTTCTCTTGTATTTTTCTGGACTTAGGAAATAATATCCCTGCATTTTGTCTAAATAGGGAATTATATAAAAAGTCATTTCCTTCTGGAGTTAAATTAAATTGTAAATCCAGAGTGTCAATCATCTCATAGTTTCACTCTCCTTTTTAAAAATTAAAAATTTTGATTTTCGGTTGATAACTCAGCATAATATGATAAAGAAATTACAAAAATATGTTCTTCTAATCACATAATTATCAACATAAGAAATAAAAAAATGAAATTTGCGAAAAAAAGCATAACCAATAAAGCTATGCTTAACACTCAAAATAAGAGCCAATTTTACTTGACAAATAATACATTTTATGATAATATCTAATCATAGTTAAATCTATTGAATGTTGCATACGCAATATTTCAAATTAAGAGTAGTTCCAGCTACTCTTTTTTTATTTCATTTGAGATTATAACACAGAAAGTCTGTATTGTCTAGTGTTTTCTTATATCAACCACACCAAACTATTGAAATATCTATTTAACCTAGGACTACGGAGGTGCTTATATGCGACTTTTTTAGCTCATAGACACTCCACTGGTAATATTGGGGGGCTATATCAAACTTGCTATTTTACATAATTTGTGGTATAATTATATTAGTTTTACTAGCAAATGCTTATAAATTAGGAGGATATAGTTATGACAGCACTGCAGCAGAGAACAATGGAACTCGTCAATCATCTTATGGAAGAAGGACACGATTTTAACATTTTTAAAAAGAAGGACAGAGTTGGCATTACAGTTAACACTGGAAGCATTTATGTACATCTTTTCACTTCTGAAACCAAATGTGGCTACGGCGGTTCTTATGTATGGTATGTATTTTCATCATCCGCTCCGTATGAATGGGGAGAAGAAATTTCTACTCCTACACATAATCGGAGAGAATCTATGAAGAACTTTACTTATAAACTTTGGAATCACGATATGGCTTTACAGGAAATCGGTTTATAATGTAAAACAGCAGATTGAAACAGACACTCTCGAAAGGGTGCCTGTTTCATTATATTTGATTGATAACCTTTTTGGAACATATTCTTCTGTACCTATATCATTTAAAATTGCTTTTGCATTTTCATCTGGCATAGCAAATCTTTGAGATAAATAACGAAGAGAAGCAGCAAGTTCTCCATCAGGGCCACCATATTGAGAAATTATATATTTAGCAAGTCTAGGATTTGGACATTTTATATTAATTGGGTATTGTAATACTTTATTATAAGTCCACATTAAAAATTCCCCCTTTCCCAAGGCCACCCTTGGTTTGCTTTGGGGGAATTATAGCTCTAAATTATTAAATTTATATTTTATAGTAATTTTATCATCATCTATTATAATTTTATCTATTAATTTGAAAACTAAGCTTTTATTTTCTTCATTTATAGTATCAAATTTTAGTAATTGTTTCATTGTTTCTTCTAATTCTTTAGAAGTTAATTTTGAATCTTGCACACATTCTTTGTTTTTTGGAATTGCTGATATTTTCATATCTAATTCTTTTTTTTGCTTTTCATATTTTTTTATTAAAACTTTAAATGTTTCTAACGAAATAGTAGAAGATATCCTATCTTCATATAAATTAGCTATTGTTTTATTAATTTCTTCTTTCTTTTTAGATAATTTTGCTAATTCTTGGGTTTTATTATCTTTTACTACTATTACAGGATACTTTAAGTCTTTTAAATTTAAATATATATTTATATTTTTCTTTAATGAGCTTGAAACCATTTCTAAAAGTTCCGCTTCTTTTAAATGAATATTAGAGCAAAACTCACTTCCATATTTTTTATAGCTGGAACAAACACATCTAAAAACTTTTCCATGATTTTTGTTGTATGTAATTCGACTACTACATTTGCAAAAAACTAGCCCTGTTAATAAATGATTTTTTCTATTAGAATAATTCCATTCATTTGTCTGTTTATTAAGCATTTCTTGAACAGTATTAAATGTGTTTCTATCTATAATTGCCTCATGATTATTTGAAATTACAATTTGTTCTTCTTCAGGAACTTTTTTGATTTTCTTTATTTTATAATTTACTTTGTTATATTGTAATTGAACTAAATCTCCTACATAAATAGGGTTTCTCAATATTTTATTTATAACTGTGCTATTCCATTTGTAAGTTGCATTTGAATTTGGGTTGTAATAGTTTGTAGTTTCTTGTTTATATTTTAGAGGTGTTGAAATTTCTAATTTATTCAATTCTTTAGCTATTTCCGTTTTGGATTTTCCAGACTTATATAAATCAAATATCAGCTTTACATTTTTAGCAACATTTTCATCTACTAATATTTTATTTTTATTTGTTTGATTTTTTTTATATCCATAAGGTAAAAATGCTTTTATACATTCTCCTGCTATAGCTTTTGTAAGTATTGTTGACCTTACTTTGTTTGAAGTATCTTTTGCATACATATCATTTATTACTGCTTTAAATGGTGTCATATCATTATTGGAATTTCTTTTGTCAAATGTATCTACATTGTCATTTACTGCAATATATCTAATATTCTTTGATGGAAATATTTTTTCAATATACATTCCTGTTTCTATGTAATCTCTTCCTAGCCTTGATAAATCTTTTGTTATTACAAGATTAATTTTTCCGTTATCTATGTCATCTAGCATTCTTTTAAAATCTGGTCTATCAAAATTAGTTCCTGTGTAGCCATCATCTTTGTAAATATCAACTAAAATCCAACCTTTTGTAGTAACTATAGATTTTAAGTATTTAATTTGATTTTCAATACTTTCAGATTGACCTTTATATTTCTCATCTTTTTCGTCTTCACGGGATAATCTGGCATATATTGCAACTTTCCATATTCTATCATCTAATATGTTAAAATAGTTATTATATAACTCTTGCATTATTACCTCCTTGTCTTAGAGTTATTTAAATAACTACTTATCTACATTGATATTTTATATTTTTTTCTTCATAATTACAATATAAAATTGATGTATTTTCGTTTATCCACTCTTGTATTAGCTCTGTTAAGTCTTTTCCATCTTTAGTGTATGTTTCTTTTATTTTTTCTACCATCAAAGCCACCTCTATTAATATATATTAAGAACAAAATAAAAAATCCACTTAAAAAAGTAGATTTTGCCTTTTTTTTAAAATGCAAAAACTCTACCAAAAAAGGTAGAATAATAGTTCAAAAAGTGTTTACAATTTTTATGCATGGTTGTTCTATAGATTTTTCTATAAATCTATTTGTTTGCATTATAGTTTCATTTTTGGTTAATGTAAATTTTTTTTAGGGGAAAAGTAAATGCTATTTGACTTAATGTTATAATATATTTAGTTATGTAAATGTTTGTGGCTCTTTTGTTAATTTTTATCTTTTAATATATTGTTTTTTTCTACTTTTTTTGAGTCTAAGTATTTATATTTTAATGCATTTTTACTGCTAATAACAGTTTTTCCTAATTTTTTCTCTAAATCATCTCTTGCAACTTTTGCAACATTACCACCCATATTGGCTACTTTTCTATTTTCTTCTAGTCCATAAGGTTTGTGTTCTTTTGCCAGTTCTCTTGTAGCTATTTCTCCTAAATCTGTTAGAGCAACTTCAACATCTGTCATATTATCTCTTAATGACTCTTTCCTAATATTTTTATAATTTTTGTATTCACTTGCTTTCATTCCAGACCAGCTTTGATAAATTTCGTTGGTTAATATAGCATACTCGTAATTTTGTTTGATCCCGTTTGCTTTCCATACATCTGTTAATTTTCTTCTATCTAAAATACCTTTTAATCGTGCTTCAATCCATTTATCATCATAGCCTCTACTTCTATAGTAGTCTATAGCTCTATTTATAGCGATTTCTGGATCAAAGATTTCATCTATTCTTTCATTTCCCATTTGAGCAAGCCAAAGTTTAAATGGTTCAGCTTTTGGACTTGGTACAGATTCTATTAATCTTAAAATTCCTTTAGTATCTAATGTATCAGTTTCTCTTAATTTACCATCAATTGCTTTCATTTTCAAACGTACGATATTTTCGTACAGTTGGCTACCTTCTTCATCTAATTTTCTTTTCAAATCAGACCAATATCTTTTAGGAATATTGCTATCTGTTAGTGCACCAATAACATCAATAACACTAAAATAATAATCTTCCTTTTCGGAATCCCATACACTTCTTATTTCTTTTCCTTCAAAAAGATTTGAAATTGTTTCTAATTTATTACTTTCCATTTAACCGCCATCCTTTCTTGTTATAATCTTATAAAACTTTTGTTTGTATTTTATAATATATTTACAATTATGTCAATGGACTTTATAAAAATATTCAAATTATTTACTAAATCAAAGTCGCGAGTTTCAGTTGAAATTTTCGCGGAAATATGGTAAAATCTTTACAGTTTTAATTTAATAATCTCCTTTATGCAACCTATGGAGTTTAATATAGAGTAACTATTAACAATGCACTATGGAAAGTCAATTGACAAGGAGGAAAAATTATGGGTAAAATAATTGTCATGTTTGAAAATGAAGACAAAGAATTAAATATGTCTTTATATGATTTTATTGATGAACAATATAGGAAAGCAAATCCAATAATAGTTTGTCATGTAACTGAAGAAGAATATAGCAATATGAAAAAACAGATAAAATCAGGCTGTTTAAATGAGAGACTCCCAAGGATTATAGATGATCAAGAAAGAGGATATGACAAATTTCGCTATGTTGTAGCATATAACAGCATAGAAAACAATTTGCTAATTTCCGATTATGATAATCCAGAGAAAATAGGTAACTATACAATAGATATGGATGGTATCCATTATAATGAAAAAGGATATCAAGTTACCAATCATCCTGATGCACGCAGATTTGCATTTTTCAAGTTTAAAGTATATACAACAGAAAGTTATCATGATATTATTGCACATTATGAACCAATATCATTAATGAGAAATAATACAATCCAACAAAAAACTACGGAATTAATTGAACTAATCGGAAAAAGTTGTAAAACATGCAATACTGTATGTTGTGGGGGACTGAATGATGCAAGTGATTGCAAAAGATGGTCTCACATTATTCATTGATATTATTTTTAAACTGACTAATACTCAAGCAAAACTAGAAAAGAGAAAATTTTGTTTTCTCTTTTCTAGCTAGCTATTTAAATTTTATCATATTCTTTCATTATATTTTCAAATTCTAAATGAATTTTTCTTACATCATTTTTTCATGTTTAAGCCACGATTATTTCAATAGTGTCTTAAACTATAGAAAACCAAACTTGTCCAAGTCTTTATTTTTCAATATTTTTTGCTTAAACAATATGCAAAAAATTTAAAAAAAAATTATAAAAATTTCACATTTTTTCTCTAGTTTTTCTTATTAGATAAACTAAAAAATTGTAGATAAGTAGTTACTCCCAAAATAAACGAAGGCCATGGTCCTTCAAGCCATCTCCATTTATTACATGGGCAAGCTATAGTAAGAGGTCCAAATGCCTTTTGATATTGTTCCATTAATTCATTAAGTCTTGTAGCATATTCTCTATGAAGACGAAGAGCTTTTTCATCATCTTCGTGAGTATCTAAATATTCTGCAAGCTCTACAATTGCAAATTTTAAACAACGAATTTTTTGAAGCATTTCTTCTCTGGTTTCTTGTTCTTTTTCACAAGTTTCCTCAGCTCCAATATTAGTAAATTCGTAAGAGTAAACTGGAATTCTTGGAGTAGTGTTGCAACTTGAAGTACGGCAACAATTATTATTATTATTTTGATTTCCACCAATTCCAGCAGTTGTAGGAATAGCATTAGGATAATCAGTATTTTCTACCATCATATTAGCATTATTATTCATCATATAGTTATTATTACAATTACAATTGCAGCCACAGCTACAATTTCTATTTTCATTTTCTAACATTTGTTACACCCCTCTCCAATAGTGTTCATAGCTTTTATAAAAGCATTTTCCTCAACAGATTGACATGGTGAATATGGACTAACAAGTTCAGGAAAAATAGTTCCCATTTTTAGACCAACACATGGAGTGAAAGTTTTATCCATTGTTTGAATAGGAACATAACTTTGTGCAAGTAAAGGATTTTGAGGGAATACAGATTCGCCTTGTTCAAAACCACAATTACATGAATTATCATCATTTATTGTATAATAATCAGCTGCAACACCATAATTATTGCAAATTGTTTCTAAAACATTTTGGTCAAAATTATTTTGGCAGCAGCATCTTTTGTATTTACAATTATACATGTTTAAAGCCTCCTTTTTAATTTAAAAGATTTATAGTATATATTATGAAAAAAAGACGAAAAATGTTACAAAAAGGGGAAACGTGTAAGAATTATGTAAAATAAATTTAGTAATTTGTCTGTCAATCATTTTTGAAAATGTCTTAAAAATTTTTATTTATTAGCACTAAATT
>USFC01000037.1 GCA_900553865.1 uncultured Clostridium sp. | reverse complement strand
ATGTATTATCTTCTATATAATCTTCTATTTTATTTAAATCTAATTGCTCATTTATGGCAGCACCAGCATAGTCTGTTCTACCCTTTACAGCCTTTTGCATTATTCCATTATTACCAATTACTAGGCTTATACTTATTCCAGCTAATATGATTAAAACTATAATAGTCACCACCAAAGCAATTAATGTAATTCCGCTTTTCTTCTTTTTTATTAAAATTTAAGCTTATTTTCTTACTTTCTTTCATTTTTCCATATCTCCTCTCATGTTTTTCCTTAGACATCATTTTTTTTGAATTTACTAATCTTTAATCTAAAACATAACTTTAAATTACAGCTCTTTCCATATTATAATATCTATCTTTTCCTTCTTTCCTTCGTTTTATTCATCTTTTTGCTTTTATTTTGGCTTTCAGGCATAAATTTATACATCTTAATTATGTATTTTTACGCTTAAATTTTTTATAATTTTCAATGTACACTCATGCCTTATAATTTCCAAAATTATTCTACCATTCATTCACCCCAGTGTCAATATTTCTATTTCCTTTTTTCAACTTTATCCGACAAGGACATTTGGGAGGACATTTGGGGACGGGTCACTTTTGTCCTTTACATAACAATAAGTATTTTGGAACTATTTCGGTCAAGGGTGTTTTAGTCGGAGGTCTGCGGTCTGACCTCTGACCTCTGTTTTCTGACTTCAGACTTCGGTTCTCAACCTTCTATGCTCCAAAAGGGACAGATGACGCAAAAAGAAACGTCCTAAATAGCGTCTTGACTAATTAGGTTAAGTGTTGTATTATATAGTGGTAAAATTTTAAGGAGGAATGACAATATATGTTATGTTCTATATGTAATAAGAATACTGCGGTTATTTTTATTAATAAACAAATGCCTGATAATTCTATTGCAACTGAAGGCCTTTGCTATGAATGTGCTAGAAAAAAAGGTATTAGCCCTTTGGATGCACTTGCTAAACAGGCAAATATTTCTGAAGAAGATTTAAAAAATATGACAGACCAATTAGAAAATATGTTTCAAGATATGTCTTCTAATATGGATATGGATTCTATTATAAATAATGCAGATGAGAATTTTGATGACCAAGATACACCAAATGGTATTCCTCTTGGTGCTATTTTTTCTAATATTTTTGGAAGAAATGAAAATTCTTCTGAAAGTAGCTCTTCTTCAAATGGAGAAAAGAAAAAAGTAAAAGTAGATAAAAAGCCAAATTCTAAAAAGAAAAAGGCTTTGGATACTTTTGGTACTAACCTTACTGTTAAGGCTAAAAATAACGAAATTGATATGGTTATTGGTAGAAATAAAGAAATCCAAAGAATGATTCAAATTTTAAATAGACGTTCTAAAAATAACCCTTGTTTAATAGGTGAACCCGGTGTTGGTAAAACTGCTATTGCTCAAGGCTTGGCTCTTAAAATTGCTGCTGGCAAAGTTCCTGCTAAACTTTTAAATAAAGAAGTTTATTTATTGGATATGACTGCAGTTATCGCTGGAACTCAATTTAGAGGTCAATTTGAATCTAGGATGAAATCTATTATGGACGAATGCAAGAGTCTTGGAAATATCATTTTGGTTATAGATGAAATTCACAATATAATTGGTGCTGGTGATAGCGAACATTCTATGAATGCTGCAAATATTTTAAAACCTGCTCTTGCCAATGGTGAAATTCAATTGATAGGAACTACTACTTTAAAAGAATATCGCAAATACATTGAAAAAGATACTGCTTTAGAACGTAGATTTCAACCTATAATAGTTGAAGAGCCTTCTATATCTGATTCTATAGATATTCTTGAAGGAATTAAAAAATATTATGAGGACTTTCATAAGGTTAAAATTTCAAATGATGTAATTAAGCAAACTGTTATTATGTCTGAAAAATATATACATGACCGCTTTTTGCCTGATAAAGCAATAGACATTTTAGATGAAGCTTGCTCACGTATAAACCTTAACAACAAATCTTTATACAGGTTAGAAGTATTAAAAAATGAGTTAAAACAAGTTCAAGAGGAAAAAGAAGAAGCTGCTTTAGCAGATTCAACTGAAGACTACCAAAAGGCTGCTGAACTAAAAGCAAAGGAATGCAGTTTAACTGAGCAAATTGATAATATTAATGCACACTTAAAGCTTAAAAACTTAACTATTCAAGATATTGCAGAAGTTATAGAAAGTTGGACTAAAATTCCTGTTAAAAAGATAACTGAAGAGGAAACTTTAAAATTACTAAACTTAGAAACAAATCTTCATAAAAGAGTTAT
This sequence comes from uncultured Clostridium sp., assembly GCA_900553865.1. GTDB lineage: Bacteria > Bacillota > Clostridia > TANB77 > CAG-508 > UMGS1663. The sequence goes on along the minus strand of USFC01000037.1, from coordinate 13,268 downwards.
TGGCCAAGAAGAAGCCGTTGAAGCTGTTAGCCGTGCTATTAGAAGAAACAGAGCTGGTTTAAAAAGCACAAAAAGACCACCTTCATTCATATTTGTTGGTCCTACTGGTGTTGGTAAAACTGAACTTGCAAAAAGCTTAGCTTACGAAATGTTTGGAAGTGAAGATTCTATTATTAGAGTAGATATGTCTGAATATATGGAAAGTCACTCTACTTCTAAATTGATTGGCTCTCCTCCAGGATATGTAGGCTATGATGATGCAGGCCAATTAACTGAAAAAGTTAAAAGAAATCCTTATTCTATAGTTTTACTTGATGAAATTGAAAAGGCTCATCCAGATGTATTTAACATTTTACTTCAAGTATTAGATGAAGGCAGATTAACAGATAGTCAGGGTAATACCGTAAGTTTTGAAAACACTATTATAATTATGACTTCAAATGCTGGCTCTAATTTAAATACAAATTCAATTGGATTTGGCGGAAACAGTGTTGGAAATAAAGCAAAAATTTTAGATGCTTTAAAACAAAACTTTAGACCAGAATTTTTAAATAGAGTTGATGAAATTGTTGTATTTGAGCCTTTAAGTAAAGAACAATTATTACAAATTTTAGATTTAATGTTAGAAGATACACAAAAAGCATTAGCTGATAAAAATATTTCTTTAGAAATTTCTGAAAGTGCTAAGGAATACCTTTTAGAAAAAGGAACTGACTTAAAATACGGTGCACGACCTTTAAGAAGAGCTATAACTCGTTATTTAGAAGATGAATTGTCTGATAAAATTTTAAGGCAAGAATTAACAAATGGTCAAACTGTTTGTGTAACTACTAAAGATGGCGCACTTGATTTTAATATAAAAATATAGCAATAAATGTAAAAAAATTAGGAGGATCTAAAAATGTTTAAACACATACCAAATATGCTTACCATACTAAGATTTATATTAATACCTTTTATTATAGTATTTCTATTTCAAGATAAATATGTAGAAGCTTTTATATTTTTAACTGCTTCTGGAATTACAGATGTACTAGATGGCTTTATAGCAAGAAAATTTAATTTTATAACAAACTTTGGTAAACTAATAGACCCTCTTGCAGATAAAACCACTCAAATAGCAATATTGGTTACTCTTGCTTTAAAAGGAATTATACCTTTTTGGTTTTTAATTATTGTTTTCATTAAAGAATTTTTAATGATTGCAGGAGCTTCTTTCCTTTATGGAAAAGAGCTTGTTGTTTCTTCAAAATGGTATGGCAAATTGTCTACTGTACTATTTTATTTAGCAATAGTTTCTTCAATTGCTATTAGATTCTTTGCTTTAGACTGTAATTTTGATATATACATATATTATGTGGCTCTTGCTGCTACTATATTTTCTTTATTTATGTATTTCAATGCTTTCTATAAACAAGGGTATTTGAAAAAGGAAAATTTAAAACTTGATAAATAGTTTTTGTTTAAAAGCAAAGTCTTGTTATTTCGTTAACAAAACTTTGCTTTTTTTCTTACATAAAATAATCAATTATTCCATTATATATTCCCCATGCTAGTTTATCTTGATAGCTATCTTCTAAAAGTAATTTTTCTTCTTCTTTGTTAGATAAAAATCCACATTCTACAATTGAAATTGGTATTTCTACATGCTTCATTATATATACATTATCTAACTTCATTGCAACTCTTTTATTTTCTTTTTGAATTGCCTCATTTAAATTTTCTTGCAAGCTTTTGGCAAGTTTTATACTTTGCTCATTTCCCTCTTTGTAAAAGCACTGCCACCCCCAATATTGTTCTTGTGGAATTTTATTTAAATGAATTGATACAAATATATCTGCTTGTGCTTCGTTTCCTATTTTTACCCTATTGTGAATGTCTGATATTTTCTTTTGTTTTAAGGTTTTACTATCTAAACTATAAATTGCTTCATCATCACTTCTTGTAAGTATTACTATTGCTCCGCTTTGTTCTAACAAACTTTGTACTTTTAATGCAATTTTTAGGTTTGTTTGTGCCTCTGTTGTTCCGTGAACTACTTTGTGCTCCGCTCATCTGGCTTTCCGTGCCCAGCATCTAACACTATAACTTTATTACTAACTGGAAGTGCTACTGTTTGCACCACTTTTGTTGTTCTACTATTGGTTTGTATTACAAAGGTAAACATTGCCACCATAATAATACTTGTAACTAACATTATTCTTTTTTTACTTAAAATAATCATATTAAAAACTCCCATTTCGATACTTTATATATCTTATGAGAGTTCTTTTATTTTATTCTAATTTTTACATTATTGCTGAGTATTCTGTTGAAGATGCTATTCCAAAGATAAACATGCCCATAAACATAACTATCCATATTGCAAGTGCTATACTTCCTGTTACTATTCCGGCAATAGCCATTCCTTTTTCTTCTTGTTTTACTCCTAATATTCCAAATATTATTGCAAGTATTGAGCAAGGTACAGACATAAACCATGCACACCAAGTTACTATTGATACTATTCCTAATACCATAGATGATATACTAAGTCCTTGTTTTTTTTCATTATTTTCTCCCATTTTTCTTTCTTCCTTTCCTAGGCATATATGCCTTTATTTTTATAACCATTTTTATTATACAGTATTTCTATTTTGTGGTCAAATAAATTTTACTTTATTTTTTCTTTACTGCTTCTTTCTTTTAAAAGTTTCTACATATTGTAAATATTGTAATTATGATACAAAATGCTAGCCAAAATTTAGTTTTCGGATACAAAAATGTAAGTATTGCTTTTTTCCTAAAGGAATTGACTATGTACAAAATATTAACTAGCATTAAGTATATAATTGTTACAAAAAATACTGGATGATATAAAAAACTTTGCTTAAAATTTCCTTGTACTAAGTTTATTACACATCTTGTTCCACCACAGCTAGGGCACAAAATTCCTAAGTATGTGTTTATTAAACATTTTGGCATTATATTTATTAGATTATTTTTTACTATTATAAAAATAATTAGAACTAAAAATAAAATCCCTAGTTCTAATTTTAACATTTTCTTTATTTTTGAATTCATTTTTTATTAGTATCCTCCTTCAAGGCACAGCTTAAATTCAAAAGCTAATTTTTTATTTTTCTCCATTTTTTCTTCTATCTATTACATATGTACTTCCTTGAATTGTTTTTGCTAAATGTTTTACGCTTGCTCCTGCTTCTCCTATTTCTAAAACATTTGCAAATCTGCCCACTTCTACTTCTACAACTCCTATAGATATAGATGTAAGTGGAAATTGCTCCATTATTCCCTTTCTGTTTGCTACCTCAAAATATCCTCTATTTACATCATCTTCTGTAAAGAATTTTGAAACATTTGAGTCAAAATCTGTAATAATGTTTTGGCATATTCTTTCATAGTCTGTTTCAGAAACTATAGCTACAAAGTCATCACCACCAATGTGACCAACAAAGCTATCTTCGTATTCGTCTGTGTGTACATTTTTTAATATGATTTTTGCTGTAAATTTTATAATTTGGTCTCCTTTTAAGAATCCATATATGTCATTGTATGCTTTAAAGTTATCTAAGTCTATATATATCATTGCAAAGGTTTCTTTTAATGAAAATCTTTTTTTCATTTCAGCTTGTATTTGTACATTTCCTGGAAGTCCTGTTAGTGGGCTTACTCTTCTATTTATATATATTAGTTTTAGTGTATTTTGTATTGTATAATAGAAAAAATCTTCGTTTATTGGGTTTATTATGTAGTGTGACACTCCCAATTTTAATAAATTTATTCTATGTGTGTGATTTTTGTTTGAAGATAACACTATAACTGGTGTAATGCTGTTGTCATCATCTTTTTTTATTTTTTGACATATTGAAATTATGTCTTCATCTATATTGTCTTCATTAATTATAATTAATGATGGTATATTTTTTAATGCAATATCTAAGCTTTCTGTAGGTACGCTTTTAAAGCGATAACTTCTATCTTCTTTAAAAAGCCTTTTTAATGTTTCTCTTAAATCTGGTTTATCATCAATTATATAAATTTCCTGTATCATAATTACTCCTTATTCTTTTTCTTTATATTTTCTTTTAATCTTTTTAAGTCAATTTTTTGATTTAAAAATTTTGTTATTGTTTCAGATTTCATACTTGGAAATGCCTTTTTTAGACGGTTTGCTTGTCTATATATTCTTAGCTTTAGCTTTGCTTGCGCTATTTTTAATTCCTTTATTTTACTTTCTGCATTTTCTATAGTATTTTTTTCTATAGTTACTATTTTTTCTTTGCTTTTATCTTTTAATTCTTTTATTGCTATTCCCATATCATTAATATTTTTTACCATATTTTCAAAATTAGTCACTGCTATTACGCTTATTATTAAATCTATAAGCGTTAATATTGCTACTGCTATATTTGCATAAAATAACATGTTTATATCTACCATATTTATTAGTTTTTCTACTATTGGATGAACAAGGCAAATAAATATTACTCCTAATATTCCCCAATATATAGAATTTTTTAAGCAAACCCTTCCTTGAAAATTGTATTTAAGATATGAATAATCCCAATATTTTGTTTTAAATATTTTCTCTAATAATATTCCAACAATATATTCCCATACTGAAAGTATAAAAAATGCTGCCACAAAAAGCAATAATGGCCTTTCTTTTAGGAAGTTTAGCGATAATATCATTATTATTGCACCAAATCCGTAAATTGGACACAATGGTCCATTTAAAAAGCCACTATTAACAAATTTCTTTTGAGCAAGTGTTTTATAAACAGATTCCAACACCCAGCCAGCAAAGGAATATAAAATGAAATATGTAAAAAAACATATTATTGTCTTCATTTTTCCCCTTCACTTTCTTTTATTAAACTGTTACCTCTCCAGAAACTTCTTCTTGCAATCCATTGATGTTATATGCTTTTATTGTTATTTTATTTTCTCCTTGTGATAGTGGTTGTTTGAATTCTACTTCTTTCATGTTTAAAGAGGTTCCTGTGTTTTCTGCATCTGTTGAATAGAATTGCCCATTTAAAGTATATTCTATTTTTTTAACTCCTTCTTCATCTGTAACTTTTACAAGTAGGTCGTTTCCATCTCTTAAAAGCTCTATTTTTGGTTTTTTAACGCCTTTAAATACTTGTTCTTTTACAGTTTCGTTTCCTGCTTTATCTACTGCTATAATTGTTAATGTATTTTCTCCCTTTAAAATGTCAATTTTATCTTCTATTTGTTTTGGTGAATCTTCTCTTGCTTCTATTTTTGTTTCATCTTCGCCATTCCAATAATAGCTCATATAGCTTAGTGCTGTTTCATCTTTAGCTACTATTTTTACTTTTGAATTTTCTACTAGTAGCTCAATTTCTGGTTTTGTAGTATCGCTTTGGGCTTTTTCGTATACTTGGCTATATGATGCCTCTTTTCCATTAATATCTATTGCTTTTAGTACTAGTGTATTTTCGCCTGTTGGTATTTCTATACTTTCATTTATTTCTTTTCTTCCTTTTCCTTGCAACGTAATTCCTTCTGCTCCGTTCCAAGAATATACGATTTTATCTATTATTTGGTCATGTTTTATAGTTATATTTAATTTGCCTTCTACTTGTGCTACTTCTATTAATGGTTCACTTTGGCTCGCTTCTCCATTTTTATTTATCATTGCATATGCACTTTGCGCAACTAAAAATATGCCAAATACAATACATGCTATGGCAAATATTTTTATAACTGTATTTACTTCTAATGTTTGTCCTTTTTTAGGAGTTGTTGTATATAAAATTTGATTCATTTTTACCTCTCAATTAAAATCCTATTAATTTTTTCTAGCGAAATTATATCATTACAGTTATTTATTTGCAATAATTTCCATTAAATTTATTGGCCTTTTTTGTCAAGTACCTGTTTTTTTGCGCATTCCCAGAAACAGTTAAAAAATAAATGTCCACCCATATGGGGACAGATGACGCTATTTAGGGAATATCCTAAATAGCGTCATTTTATAATTTATAATACATATTTTTTAATTAGTATTACTCCTGATGATAAGATTGCAAGTCCTGTTGTTATTAATGTAATATATTCTATTGTTCCATTTGCTCCAGTTTTTGTAGTTAAAATAACTGGTGCATCATCTATATCGTCTTCATCTGGCTTTTTGTTGTCTGGTACTGAGTCTATGTCTGGTGTGTTGCTGTCATTATAGTCTTTGCTTATTTCTGCTACGTTTGTTTTTAATCCAAAGTTATTTTTTCCATTTATCCAAGTAAGTAATACTTCAACATCTGCATATTCCCCTGGTTGTAATAATGTATCTTTTAATTGGTCTGTTACTATGCTTCCATCTTCTAGTTGAGTCCATTGTGGATTATCTGCTTGAACAAATTTTAATCCTTCTGGAATATAGTCTTTTACTTCTTTTGCATATCCTGCTATCTCACCTTCGTTGTAAACTCTAATGCTGTAACGGAATTTAACCACTACTTTGTTTAGTCTGCTTTCTTTTATTTCTACTTTTACAACTTCTTCTGGATCGTCTTCTGGTTTATGGCCTGTATTAGTAACTGTTTCTTTTCCGTTATCTATTACTATTGCTTGTGTTACCCATTTTCTTAAAGCTAAGTCAAAATATTTTACTTTAACTTTTTCTATATCTTGGTCATCTTCTCCTTCAATCCATTTATCTGGTGTTGAGTCAATATCAATTATATCTTTTCCATCTTTATCAGAATCGTTTGAAACTTGAGCTTTATTAATTAATATTCTGTCTGATGTATTTGGCTCTGTTACTTTAAATGCTATTTTTACATCTTTGTAAGCTGGCTCTTTCATTGTTGCACTATCAAATTTTACAAGTAAATTATTTCTACCAGCCTCCACTTCTTGTTCTTTAGATAAATAATCTGTCTTTATAGATACCGCTTCTTTTACATTTGTTGTTTCATTTCCATCTTTATCTAACATTACCCATCTATATGTTTTATTTGTATCATTATCTGGTAAAAATTCTAGTCCTTCTGGTAAATCGTCTTTAACTTCTTTTGCATAGCCATCTTTAGTTCCTTCGTTATATACTCTTATAGTATAAGTAACTATGTTTCCATTTTCTACTTCTACTGGCTCTTTTGGATGATTGTAAATAGCTGTTGTTCCTGTTTTTTCTACTAATGGTGTTACATCAACTACTGGCTGCCTTATATATTTACCATTTTCGTCTACAAGTTCTTTATCATTTACGGCTGTAATGAATTTTCTTAATGCTAAGTCAAAGTAACTTAATTTTACATGTTCTACATCTATATCGTCTTCTTTTGGATTGTTATTATCTGGTATAGAATCTCTATCGTCTATTTTATTACCATTTTCATCTGAATCATCTGAAATTTCTGCTGTGTTTGTAATAATTCCTGTATATGTATTTGATGCTGATACTTTAAATGCTACTTTTACTTCTTTGAAATCTGGTGATGTTCTTGTGCTGTCAAATGGTTGTATTAAGTTTACTCCTAATGTTTTTTCTTGCTCTTTAGATAAATAGTCTGTTGTTATAGCTTTTGCTTTATTTACATCTGTTGTTTCATTTCCACTTTCGTCTAACATAATCCAACGATATTCTTTGTTTGTTTCATGTTCTGGTAAAAATTCTAATCCTTCTGGAATATTATCTTTTATTTCTTTAGCATATCCTGCAATGTCACCTTCATTATATATGCGAAGTGTGTACTCAACAATATCTGTACTGTCTACTTCTATTGGTTCTTTTGTATGTTCATATATATAGTTTCCATTTTCATCTTTTACATTTGTGAATACTGGAACTCTGTTTGTTACAGGTATTTCATTTATTTTTGTAATGAATTTTCTTAATGCTAAGTCAAATTCTTCTAATATTAATTTCTCAAAATCGTCGTCATCTTGTTGTCCTTTGTAATGGTAATTACTATCTGTTAATATAGATTTGTTAGATTCCTTTCCTTTGTAGTCTGGTAAGTTTGCATCACTTGGTAAAACTACATTTTCTTTTTGTGAATCTCTATCTCTTATAGTATTTCCATTAGCATCTGTGAAATCTGTAATTTCTGCAATATTTGTAATTACTTTATCTAAGTCCTTTGTAGATTTTACTCTACATTTTATTTTTAATTCTTTGTAGTCTAATTTTGTTCCGTCAAATGCTTTAATTAATGTATCTTCTGGGTCTATTGTTGGTTTTGCTAAATATGATGTGCTTGCTTTTCTTAATGAAGAATCTATTACCCATCCATATTTTGCGTTAAAGTTTTCCTCATCATCAATTACAAATTCCAATTGTGGTGGTAAATAGTCTGTAACTTTGCTTGCATATCCATCTATTTCGCCTTCATTGTATATTCTTAATGTATAAATTACTATATCTCCTACAGCTACTCCAATTGGATTTTTAGGATGTTTATATTCAGCTGTTGTCCCTGTACCATTTATTAATGGTGTTAAGTCGATTGTTGGTTCTCTTAAATATGTACCATCTTCTTTTACTAATTCTTTTCCATTTATATTAGTAATAAATTTTCTTAATGCTAAGTCAAATGGTTTGCCTGGTAATATTAATTCTTCATAGTCATCATCATCTTCATAACCCCATCCTTCTTCTGAAGTTCCTGGGTTATAGTTATTTTTTTGTTCTTCTGTTAAATCTTTTGGAACAGAATCTCTATCTGTTATTGAATTTCCACTTTCATCTGTATGGTTTGTAATTTCTGCAATATTTTTCAAGCTTTGTTCAAACTCTGATGCTTGTGCATTTACTATACATTCTACTTGTACATCTGCATAGTCTACTTGTGAACCATTAAATTTAGCAAGTAATCTGTTTGCTAATTTATTTGTTACTATTGTTTTTCCATCTCCAGATGGATTTGTCCAGCCATTTTCTGTATTTATTGCACTATTTTGTTTTAAGGTTAGTCCTTCTGGTAGGTAGTCTGTTATTTCTTTTGCATAGCCATCTATGTCGCCTTCATTGTATATTCTAATTGTATATAAAACTGTATCTCCTATTTTTACTTGAATTGGAGTTTTTGTATGTGTTTTAGTTACTGTTGTAATTGTTTTATTTTTTAAGGCTTCTATAGTTTGAGTTGTAACTGCTGGTTCTCTGCTTGGTTCTACAGCTACACCATTTATTTTTGTAATAAATTTTCTTAATGCTAAGTCAAAGTTTGATAAATTAAGTGTTACTTCTTCTTCAAATACTTTTTCTTCTGGTGTTACTTCTGCTACTGGTTGGTCATTATTTGGATTTGAAACTGTCCAATAAGTAACTGTATTTTGTTTCATTTTTGTTACTACTTTAAATTTAGCATTTTCTATATTTTGTGTAGATGGTATTTTTAAATAGAAGTTTTCTCCTATTAATTCTTTTAAAGTTTTTGTTGTGTCTTGTTTATTGCTATCTAGTAAAGTATAGTTTATAGCTTGGTTATTAGTACTTACTAACATTCCATCTAATGTATATACTTTATCTGATACTTGTTCTATTTTGTAAGGTCCTGCTATGTAATAGTTTCCATTTAATGTTACCCTTGATGTGTTTGAAGTAAATTTAACTGGATTTGCTGAGTTTGATGTTACATCTATATTTTTATTTGCTTCTGCATTTGTTATAAAATACTCATATAAAGTGTCTATGTCATTACTTAAATCCCAATTGTTAAATACATCATCTACTGAGTCATAGCTTAATTGGCTTGCAAGTTTAGCTTGCACTGTTGTAATTTCGTCTGCTTTATATTGGTCATTGTTTGTAAAATGCCAAATTGCTACTTGTTGTACTATATCTATTAAATCGTCATTTAATTTACTATTTGGAATTCCTGCTTTAGTTAATAATTCTTGTTTAAAGGCCGCTGCATTTGCAGTTTGCTCTGCTGTTGGACTAGTAGATGGCGCAGGTACATAGCTGTTTTCTAAAATCCACACGATTGCATTATAGTTTTCTGCACTTGGTAGTGTAGCTTTATAGCTATTTATAATGTTTTTATCTGCTTCTATAGGATTTTTCATATCTGCATACACGTTGTATATTCTTTCTTGTGTAGCACTTCCATTTACTGAACCAAATCCTACTCCCATTTTCAAACAATACAAACCATTATTTAAATTTTTTATTGTTTGTCCATTTGTGTTGTATTCGTATATTTTCCACATATCTTGTTCTTTAATTCCTCTTGATGATTTTAAACCTGCTTGATATGCATATCCAGATGCACGATATGTTGGGTTGTTCATTTTTAATAGTTTTCCAGTATTATTTACACTTGCTTGACTAGTAGCCGAAATAGAAAGAATTCCAGCTAATGTTGTACCCATAATTATTGTTTGTAATAATCCCTTTTTAAACTTCATAACTTTACCATCCTTTTATTTTAGTTATACTTCTCTATATTTTATTTTAGTTGCCTTTTGCAAATTCGTCAATAGTAATATTTTCCACTGTTTTTAATGTTTCAATTTGTTTTCAAAAAGCGACTGAAATGTGTTTACGGAAATAGGTTTCTTTGATTTTAAAAACTCTTTTTGACCGTATATTACAATTATATTACATTTTTATTACAAATGCAATATTTTATTTGATTTTACTTAGAAAAATGCGGATTTTAGGAATTTTAAAAAAGATAAAAAATATTTTTGAAAAACAAGAATTAGATATATTAAAACCAAAATCTAGCCAAATAACATTACCTCTTTTAAATAAAACATATCTCATTAACAACTTAACATCATCGACCGATATTTTAGGATTATTAAAAGTATATTTGTTTTCTTTAAAACTATAATTTTTCTTGATAATATTCTTTATAGCTTTATTTGACTTATTAAATGTATATTGTGTAATAACATAATAAGGAAGTGTATAATTTACTACATTCGTATAAATATAATTTTCATCTTTTTCGTTCATAACTTTTTCAGTTTTATCTTTTAACCAAGTAAAATACATCTTTCCACGTTTTTTATCTATATCTTCAAATAAAGACTTCCTGAAAGTTCTTAATTTTTTCAAACATTCTAAATATGCTTTTTTCACTATAATTGCTTTCCTTCTATCAAAGTTTGATATATTATATCACGATTCAAAAAAATGTCAATTATTTCCAGTTTATATATTTTTCAAATATTCTTCTGACTCTGACAATTTAATCTTTTTAGTCAAATTTGAAATATACACATCATTTGAATAATTAAAAACTGAGGATGATTTTTTCGCAAAAGAAAAAAATCAACCATTTTACTGATTGATTTTCATATCTATCTGTTCTAAAAAAGTTCAAACAGAAACGTCGTTGGAGGCGCCACCCGGATTTTATTTTTCTCTTTGTCTTCAATTTGTAGGCATACGTTGCCTTTATTATGTTTTTGTATGCAATTTGTATGCAGTTTTATTTATTATTAAATCCATATGCAATACCTACTTTATATATTTTAATAAAAATATCTTTAAATATTTTTGCAACAATTCTTTCTTTCCAATTTAAATTTTGCATAATTTCTTTAATTAGTAGTGCATTTTCTTTTTCCATATATATTCTCCATTTCTTTTATATTGAAGCTTCTATAATTCTTATATAATGAATAGTGTTCTCTTTAGTGAACTTTATATGAAAACGTAAATTTTATATTTGAAAATGTATTTTTATATTTTCGTATAATTTTTCTTAAAATCTGGGAATCGCTGGAAAAATATAAAAAAAAGAAGTATATTCCTATACTCCTAGAACATATAAATCTTTTATTTTAGTTATAAATTCGTCTTTATCTTTTATTTCTTTTCTATATTTTTTTATTTTTGAAATATATTTATCGTATGTTTCGTCACTTATATATGAATTTCTATATAAGTCCTTATAATAATCAAAAGCTAGTTCATATGCCTCTAATTTTGTTTTTACATCTTCATATTCAATATCTATACTTTCTTTATATATTTCTAATATTTCTTTCATATCATGATATTCTTTAAACTCATCCTTTATTGCTACTATCTTATAATTTTGTCTTTGTAGTTCTATTAGATTAACAACTAATGCGTCCTTATATATATCTTTACATCTTAACACTTTATCTTTTTCATAACTTACTTCAAAATAATCTTTCATTCTACCACTCCACTTTATACAAATCATTTACTTCTACATTTAATGCTTTTGATATTTTAACTAACACACTTATTGATGGTTCTTTTTCATTTCTTTCTATATAACTTAAATGCGCTTTTGATACATTCGCTTTTTTAGACAATTCCTCTAAACTTATATTCTTTTCTTCTCTTATCTGTCTTATTAACATTTCTATTCTCAATAATATCACCATCTTTAGTATGCTTAATATTTTTAATATCATACTTATTGTTCACTATGGTGAATTTAGTAAAATTTGTATAAAAAATAGAGTCATAAAGACTCTATGTATGTGAAATATTTTGAACTAATAAAGTTCGTATTTACTTTATTGTAAATTTTTATTTTTGTCAAGCAAAAGAAAAAGACTATTGCTAGTCTTTTTTATTTTCCACAGCATTGTTTAAATTTTCTTCCGCTTCCACAAGGGCAAGGGTCATTTCTCCCAATATTTTTGAATTTTTTAGCATTTATTTCATCTACATAATCTGTACGTTTAGTTGAAGGTATTCTAAAAGAAAAAGATGTTTCTCCTTCGTAATTAGATATTGCCAAATCTCCAAGTGACATTATATCCATTCCAATTAATAAATCTGACCCCTCAACAGCTGTAAATTCTGTTACTTGAACTCCATTTATATTTACATTGTTTGGTAATGCTATATCTATGATATAAGTATCTACTACTCTTTCTCCATTTGCTGTATTTATGGTTGCTTTTCCTGTCGGAATTAATCCACACTCTTTTGCAACTTTACTTGAAATTGCTGTATTGCTTGCTCCAGTATCCCAAATTCCAACAAATTCCTTTTCTCTTGCATCATTGAATAACTCTTTATTTGCAGAAACTTTTACTTTACTTAATAAAACATTGGCTATTCCATTTGCTTTACATGTAAAAGCTGAAACTGGTATATTAGACATTAAATCTCACTCTCGTATGAAATGTTTGTATATTTTCGTTATCTGTACATTGTTGTATTATATATGTTCCTGCTTCTATATTTTTAGCACTTTGAATAGCTTCTTGTAAATCTTCATATACTCCAAATATCTCTTCATCTTTTATAATTATAAATTTATTATTATATTTTTTATTTAATTCTTTTT
>USFC01000036.1 GCA_900553865.1 uncultured Clostridium sp. | reverse complement strand
TGTAATTGGAAGTAATAGCACTAGTAATACTCCAAAACCTATTCCTATTAAGCACACACCTATGGTCTTTTTTAGTGCACAAAACATAATATATTACCTCCTTTTTATTATATTATATTTATTTTTACTTTTTTTGTTACAATGAACCTTATCTACTAAAACCATTTTTCCTTTTGCTCTGCGCTCAAACTCTACCCAAAATTGCCACCTTTTTTCAATTAGAGCCTCTACTCCCCAATTGATTTTTTTGCTTATTTGTGGTTTAATATTTTTATAAATTTTAAGAAAGGTTATGAAATATTATGAATTCTAAACAAGCTATAAATATTTTAGAAATTTTAAAAGATACTTATCCTGATGCTAAATGTAGTTTGGATTTTTCTACTCCTTTTGAATTGTTGGTGGCTGTTATTTTATCTGCTCAATGTACTGACGAAAGGGTTAATAAAACTACTCCTTTTATTTTTAGTAAGTTTAAAACCCCCGAAGATTTTGCTAACATGGATTTAGAATTGTTGGAAAACTTAATTCATTCTTGTGGTTTTTATAAAAATAAAGCTAAAAATATAAAGGCTACTTCTAATATTTTGGTAAATGAATATAATTCAACTGTACCCAATACTATGGAAGAGTTGCTTACTCTTCCCGGTGTTGGAAGAAAAACTGCAAATGTTGTTATGCTAGAGGCTTTTAACTCACCTCAAGGTGTAGCTGTTGATACTCATTGTAAACGTATTTCTAATAGAATTGGATTTTCAAATGAGGCTACTCCTGAAAAAATTGAGCAAGATTTACTAAGGTTGTTTCCTAAAAAGTATTATTACGATTTAAACCATATTTTAATTTGGCATGGCAGAAATATTTGTACCTCTCAAAGTCCTAAATGTGAAATTTGCCCTATCTCTTATATGTGCAAATATAGAAAAACCAAAAAGTGCTAAAATACTAGCACTTTTTCCTTGACAAATTTCGCTTAAAGATATATATTTACACTATATTATTTGAAAGGAGATTTTACAAAATGTTAAAGAAAAAATCAAAAATTTTACTTATTGTTTTATCTATTATTTTATTATTTTCTTCTGTTTGCCTTGCTACAGAAGCTTCTGTAGATAATACAATTGTAACTACTTCAGAAGAAAATTCAGCTGTAGAAACTACTTCTGAAAATGGAGATAACCATAACCATTCTTCTACAGAAGCTACTGCTAACTGGGTTAATAGCGATTTATATCTTTCAGATGATGAAGTTGTTATTGACAAGGTAGTAGACGGAAATGTTTTTATTGCTGCTAATGAAGTAAAAATAACAGGAGAAATTGGAGGAGACCTTTTCGTTGTAGCTAACAAAGTAACTATTGACGGTGGATATGTATATAGTAGCATTTTCGCTTGTGCAAACGAAATTACTATTAATGGTGTTGTATATGATGTTTATGCAGTAGCTAACAAATTCACTTTAGATACTAATGGTTTTGTTTACAGAGATTTTAAAGTTTCTGGAAACACTGTTAATATTAACGGAAAAATCAGAAGAAATGCTTTTATAAATGCTAAGTCAATAAACCTTCCTGATGAAAGCTCTGATACAGTAATTTATGGTAATTTAAATTATTCTTCTACAAGTGAAATTAACTTTGCAGAAGGTACTGTTTCTGGAGATATTTCTTACACAGCTGTTAACGCAGATACAAAAGTTGCAGTTTCTGTAGCTGCTATTATTTTAAAACAAGCTCTTAATATTTTTAAACAATTAGTATTAACTTTTGTTTTAGTTTTACTTTTAATCTGGTTAGCACCTAAATTTATTGAAAGAGTTGAAAAAATGAGCATAAAGAAATGTCTTGCTAGTTTAGGTATTGGTGTTTTAGCTCCAATAGTTGCAGTTATAGTTTCATTATTATTACTAATAAGTGTATTTGGAACTAAATTATTTACTCCTTTTGCATTACTTTTTGTAGTATTTTCACTTATAGCTTCTTCTATAACAAGTATTTACTTTGGTAAATTAGTTACTAGAAAATTAAAAATGAATGGAAATGTTAAATTTGTATTATTTACATTATTAGTTAATTTAGTGCTTTGCTTAATTACTAAAATTCCATTTGTTGGTGCTTTTATAAGCTTCTTAATTTATGCTTTCGGCATAGGAACTTTATTAGTAAATGTATTTTACAAAAAGGAAAAAAGTAACAATTAGGGACTGTCCCTAATTGTTACTTTTTTGTTTTATGCTATCTATTGCTTGTTTAAAGTTTTCTGCTTTTGCAATGTAATTTCCTGCAACTAGTATATTTACTCCTGCTTCTATTGTCTGATTAGCAGTTTTATCGTTTATTCCTCCATCGACTTCTATATCTACTTCAAATCCATTTTCATAAATAAAATTGTTTAATTTTTTTATTTTTTCTATGGCTTCTGGCATAAATTCTTGCCCACCTTTTCCCGGTTCTACTGACATTACTAATACTTTATGTATGTATGGAATATATTTGTATATATCTTCTATTTTTGTTTTTGGTTTTAATGTTATTCCTACTTTTATATTGTTTTCTTTTAGGTATGAAATCCATTTTAAGGCTTCTTCCTCGTTCTTACAACTTTCTATATGGAATATAATAGCTTGAACTTCCATATCTACATATTCTTTTAAATAAGGTTCTATATTATCTACCATTAAATGTACGTCTATTGGTGTATTTGAAACTTGTTTTATATATTCTGTATATTCTCTCATTTTTTCTATTGTATCATTTTTTACAAATTTTCCGTCCATTACATCTATATGAAAATAATCTGTTCCTGCAACTTCTAAGTCGTATATTGTTTTTATTATTTTTTCTTTATCCACATCTAAAAGTGATGTTGCCACTTCTACCATTTTCTTTCCTCCTTCCTTTTTAATTCTTCCATTATTTTGCAGTATCTTTCATATCTTTCTTTACTTATTTTTTCTGCTTCTACTGCACTTTTTATTCCACAATTTTGTTCTTTTATATGTTCACAGTCTGTATACTCACATTTTGGCAAGTATTCTTTAAATTCTTTAAAATAATAGCTTAATTCTTCGCTTTCTATTTCTTCTATTGTAAAGGTTGAAAACCCTGGAGTATCTGCAATATACCCATTTTCTATTTCATACAAAGTTACACTTGTAGTGGTATTTTTTCCCTTATTGTTTTTCTTGCTTATATCTCCTTCAAGAGTTTTTGTTTCACTAAACAAACTATTAATTAGTGTTGATTTTCCTACTCCTGAATTTCCTGAAAATGCTGTAATATTATTTTTCAAAACTTTTCTTAATTCGTCTATTCCTTTTCCTTGTTTTGCAATTGTATCTATAACTTTATATCCTATTTTTTCATATACTTCATGTATATCTTTTAATAATTCTTCATTTCCTAAGTCCACTTTATTTATACATATTATTGGAGTTATTTTTAAATATTCTGCATATGCTAATTGTTTATCTAACAATAATAAATCTGGCTTTGGAGATTTTAAAGAAACTACTAGCACTATTTGTGTTAAATTGGCTAGCTTTGGTCTTTTAGAATACATCGTTCTTTTTAATACTTTTGTTATCATTCCTTTACCTTGCTCATTTTCTATTTCTTGAATTTCTACATAATCTCCAACTACTGGCGTAAGCTCTGTTTGTTTTATTTTTCCCATTGGCTTACATTCTATTATTTTGTCTTCAACTTTTACTTCATATAAATTTGAAATATTACTTATTATTAATCCTTTTTGCATATTTACTTCCTTTTTATTTTTTAAGAGGACTGGTGTACTTTTTTCCAATCCTCTATCTTTACCTTGTTACTATGATGATTTTATTCAAAAGTAATTACTGGACTTGAACTATTTAAATCTAAGTTTTTAGTTCCTTTTAATATATCATCTACATAAATTTTTACTTCTACTGTTCCTTTTCCTTGAACTTCTGTTGATATTTTTGTAGTATCTTTAGCTTGTTTTTCGTTATAAACTGTATCTCCATTTACTGTAATTTTTACTGCTACTTTTGGAACTGTTACTTCTTCGTTTACTGCTGTTGGTTTTGTATAGTTTAATATTGATTTTAAATTAACATTTACTGTTCCTTTTTTTACTTCTGAAATTTTATTTACTGTAAGCACTATTGTTGTTCCTTCTTCTACTACTTCACCTACATCTTTGCTTTGTTTTAATACTATTCCATTAGTTTTTGATGTATCTTCATCATATTTTACTTCTACTTTTAATTTTTTGTCTTCTAATTCTTTTCTAGCATCTGCTTCTGTTTTTCCTACTACAAAGGTTACTGGTACTTGCTCTAAGCCATTTCCTATGCTTACATATACTTTTACAGTTTCTCCTGCTTGAAGCTCTGTATTTTCTGCTGGTTCTTGTCTTGTAACATATCCTTCTTTTATTTTATCACTTTTTTCTTCTATTTTTTCTATTTTTAATTTTTTAGCTGTAATTTCTTTTTCTGCTTCTGAGTATTCCATTCCTGCTACTTTTGGAACTGTAGTTAGTTCTGTTCCTTTGCTTATTGTCAAAGATATTTTTGAGTTTTCTTTTATTGTAAAGTTCTTTCTATAAGCTGGATTTTGAGCACTTACTTTTCCTGCCTCTACTTCACTATTATATTCTTCCGCTTCTATTTCATAAGTAAATTTTGTACCTTTTAATTTTTCTTTAACTTCATCTTCTGTTAGGCCAACTAATTCTGGAATTTCCACATTTTTTACCGTTCCTGCATCCATTGCAAATTTTGTAACAAACAAGGTTACTACAAATACAAGTATAAATATTGCTACTAGCATTACTATTTTCATTTTTGGATGTTTTTCAAAATATTGTTTTAGTTTGCTTTGTTTTTTATGTTCTTCTACTTTTTTATTTTTTTCAAGCATATCGTCTGTAATTGTTCCCATTACTTGTGTACGGTTCATATCTATATTTTCATTTTCCACAAAATTTCCTTCTGGATTTTTTAAGGCTGCGTTTAAATCTCTAAGCATTTCTGTAGCAGATTGATAACGTTCATTTGGGTCTTTTCGCATTGCTTTCATTATAATTTGATTTACTGCAAGTGGTATGCTTGGATTTAATTTTATAGGTTCTACTGGCTTTTCTTGCATATGTTTTAGTGCAATTGAAACTGGTGTATCTGCATCAAATGGTACTCTACCTGTTAGCATTTCGTACATAACAATTCCTAAAGAATAAAGGTCTGATTTTGCATCTGTATATCCTCCCCTTGCATGTTCTGGTGAAAAGTAATGTACTGAACCTATTGTTGTTCCAAAGGCTGTAATTGTAGAGTTTGAAACTGCTTTTGCAATACCAAAATCTGTTACTTTTGCCACTCCATCTTCTGTTATTATAATGTTATGTGGTTTTATATCACGGTGTACTATATTGTTTTTATGTGCTGCTTCTAATGCTGATGCTATTTGTATCGCAATATTTACAGACCATTTCCAAGGAAGTATTCCACTTTCTGATATTATTTGTTTTAGTGTTTTTCCTTGAATTAATTCCATTACAATATAATATATATTGTCTTCATGTCCTACATCATATACAGATACAATATTTGGATGTGTAAGACCTGCTGCTGACTGTGCTTCTATATTAAATCTACGTATAAATTCTTCGTCTGTTGTAAATTCTTCTTTTAAAACTTTAACGGCAACAAATCTATTTAAAACATGACATTTTGCTTTGTATACTGTTGCCATTCCTCCATTTCCAATTTTCTCTAGGATTTCATATCTGTTTCCTATATATCTTCCTACTAAATCCATTTTTTATCTCTCCCTTGCTTATCTTATTACAATAGCTGTAATATTATCGTAGCCGCCATTTTCATTTGCTTTTTCTACCAATTTTTCTGCTGCTAATGTTCCTTCATTTTTTAAAATATTATATATTTCTGGTTCTTCTACCATATTTGTTAAACCGTCACTACATATTAACACAATATCATCTTTTACAAATCCTTTAACTGTTATATCTGGTTCAACAAATGCTGTACATCCTAATGCTTTCATAAGCATATTCTTTTTGGGGTGATGGTTTGCTTCTTCTTGCGTAATCGTTCCGTCTTTAACTAATTTTTGTACATAACTATGGTCATGAGTTAATTTCCTAAAAAATTCTCCTCTTAACCTATATATTCTGCTATCTCCAATATGCCCAATATATAGCTTATTATTATATATTAAACATACTTCTAAAGTAGTACCCATTCCTTCTAATTCTTTTTGCTCCTTAGATTTTTCATATACTACCATATTGGCATATTCCATAGCACTTTTTATTAATTTTAATATTTCTTCTCTTTCTTTTGGAATATTTTCAAAATTACTTTGTATATATCCTAAAGTTGCCATTGTAGCTAATTTGCTAGCTATTTCTCCTCCATTATAGCCCCCCATTCCATCTGCTAAAATGAATATACTTATTTTATCTTCTGGCTTAGATATATAATAATAATCTTGGTTCATATCTCTTGCTTTTCCAATATCTGTTTTTGCAAAAGCTCTCATCTATTTTCTCCTATCTTGTTTAAATTCTTTCTTCTTAATTGGCCACATGCAGCATCTATGTCTGAACCTAGCTCTCTTCTAATGGTTGCTACTATTCCGTGGTCATT
The DNA here is from genome assembly GCA_900553865.1 of uncultured Clostridium sp. Classification (GTDB taxonomy): domain Bacteria; phylum Bacillota; class Clostridia; order TANB77; family CAG-508; genus UMGS1663. The sequence goes on along the minus strand of USFC01000036.1, from coordinate 8,923 downwards.
TAGATAATCTCTAAATTTAATTATATTTTCATTTGTGCTTTTTGTATATTTTCCATTTTCTATTTTATTTATAGGTATTAAATTGACATGACATAGCATCCCTTTTAGTAGTTTTACTAATTCTTTTGCATCTTCTAAGTTGTCGTTGTTGTCTTTTGCTAAGGCATATTCAAAAGATATTCTTCTATTTGTAACTTTTATATAGTCCTTGCAAGCCTGAATTAGCTCTTCTATTTTATATGCGTTGTTTACTGGCATCATAGCACTTCTTTTTTCATTATTTGTTGCATGAAGTGAAATAGAAAGTGTGCATGGAATGTTTTCGTTTGCTAAGTCATATATTCTTGGAACTAGTCCACTTGTTGAAATGCTAATATGCCTTGCCCCTATATTTAGTCCTTTAGGATGATTTATGATATGTATTGCTTTTATTACATTATCATAATTATCTAATGGCTCTCCAATTCCCATAAACACTATATTCGATATTCTATCACCTGTGTCTTGCTCTACGGCTATTAGCTGTTCAACTATTTCACCTGCTGTTAGACTTCTAACAAATGGTATTCCTGTAGATGCACAAAACTTACACCCCATTTTGCAACCTATTTGTGAAGAAACGCATATTGTTTTTCCATGGTGATATTCCATAAGTACTGTTTCTATCGCGTTTTCATCTAACACATCAAATAGATATTTTTTTGTGCCATCTATTGACTCTAATTTTTTTATAATGTTAAAATTGCACATGGTGTAATTTTGTTTAAGCTTTTCTCTTAATTCTATTGATAGGTTTGTCATTTCATCAAAGCTTTTTACTTTTTCTATATATAGCCAGCGAAATATTTGCTCTGCTCTAAATGGCTTTTCCTCTAATTCTTTTAGTTCTTCTTTTAATTCTTCAAATGTATAATTTTTTATATTCTTCATTTTCTTTATTCCTTATTTTCCGTATAATAAATTTATACCATAAAGCGTACAATTTTTCAATAGTTTAGCCAAAACTTTAAATTTGTTTAAGCTTCACTTGACTTAAATTTTTAACTAATATATAATCTTATTATAAACACTTTGCAGGAGGGCTACCTTTATGGAATATGTAGAAACTTATACAAACATTCCTACTATTCTAAGCATAAAAATTAACGAGAACGTTGGGTATATAAATGCAGTGTACTTTTTGATAAATGGTTGTAACTTAGGGAAACTGGATTGGGTTGATAGCATTGCTTTTCCAGACGATCCTGAAAAAAAATATAGTTTGTTTTCAACTCAATATATTTTTAACACCAAATGTCAAAATCAAACTTTACAGTTTGTATACGAAGCTGGGGGTAATTCCTTTACCACAGACCCAATTGTTTTCAATGTTGAAAATTTTTATGATGGGTAAAAAATTTCATAGTTTTTAAATAGAGGGCTTACTGGCCCTCTGTTTTTATACATATTTTATTTCCCTCTACTTCTATTTTAGCTTTATTTTTGTTGGATATTTTTCCATCTAATATTGCCTCTGCTATTCCATCTTCTATTAGGTTTTGTATAGTCCTTTTTAGTGGCCTTGCTCCATAATTTTCGTCTGCTCCTTCTTCTACAATTTTTTCTTTTACTTCTTCTGTTATTTCTGCTTGTATTCCCTGTTTTTCTAGTCTTTTTTCCAATTGTTTCAACATTATTTCTACTATTTCTTTCATTTCTTCTTTTTGTAATTTATGAAATACAATTATCTCATCTATCCTATTAATAAATTCAGGTTTAAATTCTTGTTTTAATTCTTTTAATACTTCCTTTTTGGTTTCTTCGTATTTACTTTTCTCTTCTTCTGCTTGTTTATTTGATGTAAATCCCAACGTCCTTTTATTTGTAATTAATTTTGCTCCTATATTTGATGTCATAATTATTACAGTATTTTTAAAATTAACTGTTCTTCCATTACTATCCGTTAATCTTCCATCATCTAATATTTGTAACAATATGTTTATTACATCTGGATGTGCTTTTTCTATTTCATCAAATAGTACTACACTATATGGTGATGTTCGTACTTTTTTTGTTAATTGTCCTCCTTCTTCAAAGCCTACATAACCTGGTGGAGAACCTATCAATTTAGCCACACTGCTAGCTTCCATATATTCTGACATATCTATTCTTATTATTGCTTCTTCATTTCCAAATAGACTTTCTGCCAAGGCTTTTGAAAGTTCTGTTTTTCCCACTCCTGTTGGTCCTAAAAATATAAACGAACCTATTGGCCTTTCTGGATCTTTTAAACCAACTCTACCTCTTCTTATTGCTTTTGCTACCACTTCTACAGCCTCATTTTGCCCTATTACTCTTTCATGTAAATTCTTTTCCAAGTTTTTTAACTTTTCATTTTCACTTTGTGTTATTTTCTTCACAGGAATTTTGCTCCAGCTTGAAACCACCTCTGCTACATCTTCTTTGCTTAAAATACTTACTTCTTTATCGTTTTTATATTTCCATTTTTTTCTTTCTTGTTCTACTTTGTTTTCATTTTCTTGTTCTTCATCTCTTAACTTTGCTGCTTTTTCAAAGTCTTGACTTCTTATTGCTTCTTCTTTTTCCTTCTGAATTTTTTCTATTTTATCTTCTAACTTTTTCAAATTTTCTGGAATTGTATACGCTTTAAGCCTAAGTTTAGAAGCCGCTTCATCTATAATATCTATTGCTTTGTCTGGCAAAAATCTATCATTTATGTATCTTGTAGAAAGTTCAACTGCTGCTTGTATTGCCTCATTACTTATTTTCACATTATGATGTGCTTCATATTTATCTTTAATTCCATTTAAAATTTCTAGTGTTTCTTCTGCTGTTGGCTCTGCAACTGTTACTGGGCTAAATCTTCTTTCTAATGCACTGTCCTTTTCTATATATTTTCTATATTCATTTATAGTTGTTGCTCCTATTAATTGAATCTCTCCCCTTGCTAAAAGTGGTTTTAAAATATTAGCCGCATCTACTGCTCCTTCTGCTGAACCAGCGCCAACAATTGTGTGTATTTCATCTATAAACAAAATAATATTTTCCGCCTTTTTTGCTTCATTTAAGCACTTTTTTATTCTTTCTTCAAAGTCACCTCTATATTTTGCACCTGCTACCATGCTTGTTATGTCTAGGGTAATTATTCTATTTCCTTTTAAATTTTCTGAAGTATCTCCTAGGGCTATTTTTTGTGCTAGTCCTTCTACTACCGCTGTTTTTCCTACTCCTGGCTCTCCTATTAAACATGGATTATTTTTAGTTCTTCGTGATAATATTTGTATAACTCTCTCTATTTCTTCTCTTCTTCCTATTACTGGGTCTAATCTTCCTTCTATCGCTTTTTTGCTTAAATCTACCCCATATTGATTTAAAGTAGGCGTTTGCGCATTGTTTTCATTTAATTTTGTATCATTTACTTTTACATTATTTTTAAAAACAATTTCTTCTTCATTTAAAGTTTTATTTATTTCGTTGTATAGTTTTTGTGGATTTATATTACAATTTTGTATTATATGAATTGCTATACTTTCTTTTTGATTTATAATTCCCATTAGTAAATACTCTGTTCCTATATAGTCTGTTCCCCTTTTTTTAGCTTCTATATATGCTATTTCTATAACTCTTTTAGTTCGTGGAGTAAAACCTAAAATCTTTTCCTTTTCTATTCTTTCATTTTTCCCTACTAAATTTTCTATTTGTTCATCTATTTGTTTTAGCGTTACTTTTTCATTTGCTAAAACTTTACTTGCAACGCCTGAACCTTCTTTTAATAGCCCATATAATAAATGCTCTGTTCCTATATAAATATGTCCATATTCCATTGCTTTTTTATTTGCATATTCTATTGCTTTTTCTGCTTTCTTTGTAAATTTATAAACCATGTTCATCACCTTTCTTTTTAGTCATATCATCCATTTTTTTTGCATTTTCTTTTTGCTTTTCTAAAGTAAGCCATGCAAAATATGAAGTAACAAATTCTCCATATTTTGTGGTATCTTCATTTTCTTCAAAGCCTTTTATATGTTCTGTTTTCATAAAAACCTTCTTTCTTATTATATTTATTAAATTTTATTAATATTATAAATATTTTTCACTTTATTTATTTTTTTATTCTTTTTTTACTGTATTTTAAGCTACTTCTTTCTTTTTTTTGCATTGCTTATTTTTTCCTATTTTTCAACACTTTTTTCATATTTTACCAGTTTATTTTTATCCTTTTTGAACATTCTATATAATGAAAAACACAAGATTAGTTTTTCAAAAAATATTTTTTATCTTAGGAGGTGAAAAAAATGACAAATTCAAATTACAAAGTTGTTCCAGAAGCTAGAGAAGCATTAGATAAGTTTAAATACGAAGTTGCTTCAGAAGTTGGTGTAAACTTAAAACAAGGATACAATGGTGATTTATCTTCAAGAGATGCTGGTAGAATCGGTGGAAACATGGTTAAAAAATTAATAGAAACAGCTGAAAGACAAATGGCTAACAAATAGTTTATTTTATGAATTTTATTAATTTTTAATTAAAGTACAGGAGTTTATTTTTTGCCTTTATACATAATGTTAAAGACAGGAAACAAATTCCTGTCTTTAACGTTTTATAAAAAATATATAAAAAATTTGATAATTTTTCCAGTTTATTTTTACTAATTTTGTACATTATAATAGTGAAATTCAAAATTTCAGGAGGTGAAAAAATGACAAATTCAAATGCAAAAGTAGTTCCAGAAGCTAAAGAAGCTTTAAACAGATTTAAACATGAAGTTGCTTCAGAAGTTGGAGTTAATTTAAAAGATGGATATAACGGAAATATATCTTCAAGAGATGCTGGTAGAATCGGCGGAAACATGGTTAAAAAATTAATTAAGCAAGCTGAAGAACAAATGAAATAGTTTTCTTTCTTTCTCTCAAAAAAATTGGAATAAGTTTTTACCTATTCCAATTTTTTTATTTTTACTTTAAGCTTCTGGCTCTACTAATCCAAAGTTTTTGCTATCTTTTAAACGATAAATTACATTTACTTTTCCTGTATCTATGTTTATAAATACTAAGAAATTATTTTTTGGTTTTCCTTGCAATTCAAGTTTTGCATCTTCTGTTGCCATTGGTTTTATATTATAATAAATAGTTTTTATTATTTCATCTTCTATTTCATGAGTAGCCTCACTATTCATTACTGCTTCTTTCATTCTAATTGATTCTGTCATATTTTGTTTATCTTTTTTAGTTTTCATTTTACGAATTTGACCTTCTAATATATCTATATCTTTATCTATAGATGCATATAAGTCACGATGTGCTGTTACCGCTCTAAAATTTTCTGCTTCTGATTTTACACCCAATTCTGCAACTTGCTCATTTCCTTCTGTTTTAATTGTAGCTAGTACTTCAAATTCTTCTCCAAAATACTTAACTAATCTTTCCATTTTTTTCTCGATATAATCTTTAATAGATTCTGTCGCTTTTAAATCTTTTCCTGTAATTTTTATGTTCATAAAAATCGCTCCTTTCAAAATTGTTCTTTTGTTTTCTTTTTGTATATGTTTATTATACCTTGTTTTGTCTATTTTTTCAAATATTTTTACAAATTTTTCATATTTTTCTTTTCTTTATTATTTTTTATCATTTTTTATAAACTTTTGCTATATAATACTTGCCAAAAGCACATTTTTATGGTAAAATTTTATATGCTATATATGAAAAGTAACTTAAAGGAGGTGCAATTATGCCAAATATTAAATCAGCTATAAAAAGAACTAAAGTTATCGAAAAGAAAACAATGCAAAATAATATGGTTAAATCAGCTTACAAAACAGCTGTTAAAAAATTCGAGCAAGCTATAGCAGAAGGAAATGTAGAAGAAGCACAGATCACAACAATCAGCGGTGACGTTGACTTTATGGGCAGCAAGGCAAGCAGATTAAAGATTAAAACAACCAGTGGAGAGGTGGAACTGCGCAACAGTGAGATAGCAGACCTGAATGCAGCTACCACCAGCGGTGATATTGAGGGAACTTTCTTTGCAGAAAAACTGTCGGTACAGAGCATCAGCGGTGATATTGATATGACTTTGGACCGCAGAGGAAGAGAACTTATTGCTAAAACCAAGAGCGTTTCGGGCGATTGTGACGTTTACGGCAGAATCCATTATGATGGTACACCAGATCCAACTCGACATATTGTAGGCTATTTCTCGACAATCTCAGGGGATATTGAAATCCGATAATTAGGGGACGACGAGAAGAAAAAAGAGCGGTCAGATTGTCCGCTCTTTTTCTGTTATATGAAAAGATGTAGATTTTTGGGATTCAGCAAAATAGGCAATAACTTAGATGATAAAAATAAAAAAATTATACAATACATCAATCAATTAATTTTACAAAAATAAATAGAAGGAAATGAAGCTGTATAATATTAATATATATATCCTGCATAATTCTTTTAAAATAGGTAATATAGAATAGTTTTAAACAGGATAGTAGATATTAGAAAAAAGTTTCTTTTCCGAAAAGAAAGGGTTAAAATAAAAAACGGAAAAGTTTGAGATTTGGGAGGAATGAAAATGGCAGTGCCAAAGGTAGCAGCGATCAATGATCTTTCCGGTTTAGGAAAATGTTCGCTGACGGCGGCAATACCAATTTTATCGGTATGCGGAGTGCAGGCGGTTCCAATGCCTACCGCAGTTTTGAGCAATCAAACCGCTTTTGAAAGTTACACAGGGATTGACCTGTCGATGGATATGCCGATGATCGCGGCAGAATGGAAAAAGAGAAAGGTTTCTTTTGATGGAATCTACACAGGATATCTCAGCGGAGTCAGCCAGGTAGAATGGGTTGAACAGTTTATGCAGGAGTTTGCAAATCCGCAGACCAAGATTTTTGTTGACCCGGTGCTTGGCGATGAAGGGGTATATTACCGGGGATTTGGCGACGAGATGTGTCAGGCAATGAAAAAACTGTGTGGGAAAGCGGATGTGATTACGCCGAATCTCACAGAGGTTTTGTTCCTGCTTGGAAAGAAGGCAGAGCTTAAGGCGGAGAGCCAGGATTTGGAGCAAGTCAGAAGATATGCAAAGCAGCTTTCTCGGTTAGGTCCCGAAACCGTCATTATTACCGGAGTGAGCCAGAGAGAAAAAATCTGGAACATCGGATATTCTGCAAAGGAAGACAGCTTTTTTGAAGTAAGCACACGGAAGATCGGAGAGGGTTATTCCGGTACAGGGGATATTCTGACTTCGGTGATTTGTGGATGTATGATAAAAGGAGAAAGTCCGCAAAAAGCATTGAAAAAAGCAGCAGCATTTTTGCAGGCATCGATTGAGGAAGCGGTAGAAGACAAAACAGATCCAAACGAAGGTGTCGCTTTTGAACATCATCTTTCGTTATTATTTGATTGATGGGGGAATGAGCAATGAGAGAACAGTCACATGAGAAGATGAAAAACCTGACCTTAAGCGCAATGTTCGCAGCCGTTATTATGCTGATGATCTTATACCTGTTTCACATTCCAGTAGGTTCGAACGGGGGATATATTCATTTTGGAGATGCCTTTATTTATCTGGCAGGATGCTTTTTGCCAATGCCGTATGCCTGTGCAGCAGCCGCAATCGGCGGTGGTCTGGCAGACATTATGTCCGGGTCAGCGATATGGGCAATTCCAACCATGATTATTAAGCCGCTCACCGTAATCTGGTTTACGAGCAAGGAAGATAAGCTGTTTAACAAAAGAAATATTGTTGCAGTTATACTTGCTGGAGTAGTGTCGATTGTTGGGTATTATCTGGCACAGGTGATTTTAACCGGAAATTGGGTTGCTTCTCTGTTGGGCATCTGGGGAAATATTGTGCAGGCGATTGGAAGCGGAATTATCTTTTTGATTATGGCAGTGGCAATTGATAAGGTATCGCTCAAAAAAAGATTGAAAGAAATCTAGTGCTATATAATAGGAAAGAAGAAAGAAATATGTCGGATATTTTATATACCTATCATGGTCAGCTCTATGTTAATCTGACAAACCGTTGTCCTTGTGCCTGCACATTTTGTGTGCGTTCTCAGACCAGGTCGGTGGGTTCGGCAGAGGACTTATGGCTGGAGCACGAACCGAGTGTTGAAGAAGTAAAACAGGCACTGGAGAATTACTGTTTGGATGACTTTGATGAGGTTGTTTTCTGTGGATATGGAGAACCAATCTGTGCCTTAGATCGTTTGATTGAAGTGGCGGATTATATCCATGGAATTAGAAAAATCTCCATTCGGGTGAATACCAACGGATTGGGTGATCTGATTTATCACAAGAGGGTTGCTCCTTTATTGAAAGGTCATGTGGATGTGGTTTCTATTAGTTTGAATGCCCCCGATGCACAGGAATACTATAAAGTGACCCGTCCTAAATTTGGCATAGAGTCTTTTGATGCGATGCTCCAGTTTGCCAAAGACTGTAAAGAACAGGGAGTAGAGACCCGTTTTACCGTGGTGGATGTAATTGGAAAAGAGGCAATTGCTCGGTCAAAAGCGCTTGCAGAACAAGTTGGAATTCCTCTGAGAGTCAGAGAATATACAGAAGAATAAAAAATCCCAGGCAGAAAGTGCCTGGGATTTTTTATGTGGGTGAAAAGAATGGGTAAGAATAACAAAAGTAAAATCACATAAAATATTGTGAAATATGATAAAATCTAACCTTATAATAAATAAAAAATAGTGAAAATATAAAATCCTTGAAATGGTTAAAAATTTAGGACAAAATAAACAGAAAAAATATAAAAATTAAGCGATAAAAAGAAATAGTGCACAATTTTTTACAAAAAGTTTTTAAATTCAATGAGGATTTGACAGGATTTTTACAGAGGGGATTTTCTTGACACCTTGCAGGGGGATGAATATAATGGCAAAAGAGTTGCTAAAATACAGAGTGTGGCAGCACAT
>USFC01000035.1 GCA_900553865.1 uncultured Clostridium sp. | reverse complement strand
AGCATTTTTTGAAAATTCATATGTTTTTGTTATAGATTTATTTCTCTTAATTATGTAAAGGACAAAAGTGACCCGTCCCCAAATGTCCTATGTGATTTTGATATATTTTATATGTTCTATATCACTTTTTTTGCTTCTTTCTACCATACATTCATACACTTTATTTCTTAACTCTTCTTTTTGCTCTTTTATGCTTAATTTTTCATTTGCAAAAAATGGTCCATCTATATATGTAACTATTTTTATTTTATCATTATTTTTTCCATAGCTTTGATATGTGTTTGTCATGCAAAAGGTTGGCTTTTCTAGTTCTACTGGATATTTAAAAGATACTGATTTGAATGGCCTTATTTTAGTGTAATATGGCCATATGTGTGCTTCTGGGTATATTGTAATTGAATAATTTTTTTCTATTTTTTTGTTTATTTCATTTAAGAAATTTTTCATTGCTCCTTTGTTTCCCGGAACAGGTAGTGCCCCAAGCATTTCTATTATAGGTCCAAATGGCTTTACTGAAATATTTTCTGGGTTTACTATAAAAAAATTTCTTTTAGGATATATTGGAATGCTTGGTATGAAAGTATCTGCAAATTGTTGAGTATGATTTACATATACAAAATAGCCTTCTTTTTTATATTTTTTTATTTTCTCTTTTCCTATATATTTTATTTTGAACTTAAATTTAGCATACCCTATTTTTATGGGCATGCTTAATATATTTTGGAAAATCCAAGAACAAAAATCCCACAAAAAGTTATGTGTATATTTATAGTTTTCATCAATTACTCTTGGTGTTATTTTTGCTCCTGAAAATTCATCATTTAGTTCATCTTTATAATAAATTACTTTCTTACTATTCATTAACACTTTCCTTATTTTCTAAAGTATCGTATTCTAGTGGCGTTTTGTAAAAGTCTTCATACACATTTTTCCAAACTTCATAATTTTTTTCTTTCATTGCTTCTGTATTTTCTTTTTCTGTTAAATTCTCGTCTGGATAAATTGGCTTTTCTATATTAACAGTATATTCTTGAATAGGGAAACCATCTTCTCCAATTATATCACTATCTTCCATTGTTATAAAAATAGGAATAACTGGTACATAGTTTCTAGCTGCAAAATTGAAAGCTCCATTTTTTAATGGCTTTGGTTTTCTATAATTCCACCACATGCTTTGTTCTGGATATATTAATATGAAATCTCCTCTTTTTAATATAACATCTACTGCTTTTACAAATTCTATCATTGTTCTTTTATTTGAACTTAATGGCAATGTATTACAATTTCTAAAGAAGAAACCATACATTCCTGGAAAATTCGTGTAATTTCCTTCTCTTATTACTTTAAATAATTTTTTATTTTTGTGTTGACCCGCTAATCTAAAGACTTTTTCTATTGTAAACGAATCATATGGATTAAAATGGTTACAGGTTACTATTGCTCCTGTTTTTACATTTTTCAAATTTTCCATTCCATTTATTTTTTTTATTATTAACTTGTTATCTTTTAGTAAATCTTCCACAAACCATTGTGCCACCCTATATGCCATTCTACTCTTTATTCTGCTTTTTCTGCTTGTTCTTAAATAATCTACATCCTCAGGTGTAAGCGGTACTGTAGGTGGATCATCCTCTACATCCACATCAAATATACCATTTTCTTCTAATTCCTTTATTTTTTTTAAAACTTCAAGTCTTTCTTTTGACTTTTCTATTACTTGAACTTCTCTTCTATAATTTCTATCGTCGCCCACGCAATCTGCTTCTTTTTGTGCTAAATCTTTAAGTGTTTTAAATTGTTGCATATCCTTAAAGCGTTCTTCTTCTGAATAATTTTCTTTTATTTTGCATATTTCGTTATAATATTCTGTCTTTTTAGCATATTTCCAAAAATACTCTTTATATTTTATATTATCATAGTGCCAAGGTTTATCTGCTAAATTATAATGAACAATCTTTACATCTTTTTCTTCTAAAGTTTCATTTCCTATAGGCATTGTATCCCAAGCTTTGTCTATTATTTTTACTTTGCCCTTGCATAATCTATTTAAATAGTCTTGGTCTTGTGCTACTGTAAATTTTATAGTTTCTAATAAATATAAAAATTTATTTTGAAAATCAAATTTTCTAAATTCATCTAAATTCATTAAAAGAATTCCTGCATTAAAGTAATTTCTATAATCTGCAACTCCTACAACCTTTTCAGCGTATTCTTGAAATACCTTTATAGTTTGAATTACATCGTCTGGCGCTGCCGCAATTAAATTATCTCCCATATCTTGATTATATAATTCTGCTATATCACCTAAAACTACAATATCACTATCTAAGTATATTGCTTTATTATATTGTGGGTATAAATTAGCAATAAATAGTCTAAAATATGTTGTATTTGTATAATAATCACGTGTATATAATTTGTCTTTTACTTTTTCTATATAATAATTTAGGTCTACAAACTCAATGTTTACATTTTCCCTTTTATATTTATTTATCTTCTTTTTATTTTCTTCACTTATTTTTGTATATAATACCTTGATTGAATAGTAATATTTTTTTGATGAATTTTCAATTAAAGATTCTAGTGCAACCGCCAAAAATGGCATGTATCCATCGTCTATTGCAAAAAATATTGGTATTACTTCTAAATTGTTTTCCATTTTTTTCTCCCTTTTATTTGTATGTTTTTTCTGTATTATATTTTTCTTTTAATTTCAAGTATTCCTCTAAATCTTCATCAAAAGAATAACATTTTAAAACTTTATGGACTTCTTCTACATTCCATTGTTTAAAATTTTCTGTGTGAGGATATGGTAAAAGCATAAGCCTTTTGCAAAAATGACAAACTACTGTATCTTTTTTGTTGAATTTTGATTGTTCATTAAATATGCGTGGAAGTAGTAGTTTATTTGTTGTTGCCCTAAATATTGCATCTTGGTCTGCAAATAACATCTTTTTAGTTTTTATTAAATTTCTTGCTTTTTTTAATAGTCCTGTTTCTTTGATTTTTTCCATATTAAGTAACAACATTCCTGCATTTATATAATCTGGCCTTATTAGCCAAGAACCATATTTTTCCTTTACTGCTGCATATTCATAATCTGAAACATCTATATTATATAGTTTTACTATATCATCACCTATCATCATATCTATATCTAAATATAATAATTTACTTGGCATATTTGGAACCAAATCGGCAAGTAGTCTAAGCAAAGTATATGGTGTGCAATATGCGTTTTCGTTTGCACAGTTTGCAAATTCTTTTTCATATAACCCGAGTAACATCGACTTTTTCTACAACATTGTTTGGATTTTTAAATTTTACAACTTCATTTAAAAAATCTATTTGTTCGTCTTCAATACATGTAAAATCCGGATTCAACCTTGATATATCCATTGTAAATATAATGCATCTAATATCTTCTTTAGTTCTATTAGTCATTGATATAAGTTGAGTTAATGCCCCGTCAAAAACCTTTTTGTTTCCACACAAAAGTATATTTATCATCTTTCTCCCCTTTTTCCCTCATTTGGTACATATTATATATTATTTTTTACTTTTTGACAACACCCTTATCTAAAAAGTCGAAAAAAGTTACAATTAGGGACAGTCCCCAATTGGGAAAAAGTTGCAATTGGGGACTGTCCCTAATTGCAACTTTTTATTATAAATGTTGTACCTTCATTTTCTTTTGAGGTAACTGTTATATATCCATTGTTTTTTTCTATAATTGCTTTGGCAAGTGCTAGCCCTATTCCAACGCTATCTTTTGAAGCATTTTTTCCTTTATAAAATCTTTCAAATATATGTTTTAAGTCTTCCTCATTTATTCCTATTCCATTATCTTTAATTTTTATTTTTGTGTATGCTTTATTTTGTGTGTAATTTATATCTATTTGTGAATTATTTTTTGAATGTTCTGCTGCATTTTTCAATATATTTGTTATTGCTTCTATTTGCCACCTTTCATCACATAATAGCTTTTCTTTGCTATTTCCTGTAATGTTTATTTTTATATTTTTTAAATCACATATCATAGCCACATTTTTTACTGCTCTTTGTATTATTTCTTCTACTTCAACTTCCTTGTTTATGAATTCTACTGAGTTTGCATCTAATTTTGATAGTTTTAATAAAGTTTCTATTAAAAATTGAATATTCGTAATTTCTCTTTTTATATCTTTTATAAATTCTTCTCTAACTTCTTGGCTCATTTCTTTGTTATCTAAAATATTGTCTAGCATAATTATTATTGAAGTTAATGGTGTTTTTAGCTGATGTGAAATATCTGATAATGACTCTTTTAAATTTTGCTTATCTTTTGTTTCGTTTTCGGCTATTTCATTAAGCATTACTGTAGTTTTATAAATTTCATTTTTTAATATAGAAAGTTCATCTTCTGAGTTTTCTTCTATATCTAAACTGTAATTTCTTCTATTTATCTGCTCTATATATTTTGTAATTTCATTTATTTTTTTCTTATTATCTTTGCTGTAGTTTGCAATAATTAGTGTGGTACTTATTGCTAAAAATATTACTAGAAATAAAAGTAAATTTTCAAATTTGGCAAATTCAATATCATTTTTTAAGATTGCTGAATCTTTTTTTGTATCTATTCCATAATTTTTTAAAATATTTTCTTCATTTGCTTCAATATTTTCACTATTTAATATTTCTATTAATTCATTTTTTTCAACATTTGGATATTTCTCTACAATTTTACTTATAATTTGCTCCACTTTGCTATTAAAATTTCTTGTATAATTTTGATATTCTACATAATTTACGATTAAAATTGATATGCAAAATATAATAAGCACTATCATATTGGTAATTAAGACCTTTTTTAGATTCATTTTATTTTTCATCTATTCTATAACCTATTCTTTTTATTGTTATTATAATGTCTGTTTGTAGTTTTTCTCTTATTCTTTTCAAATACACTGTTACAGTATTGTCATTTACATCGTTTCCTGTCCATTCCCATATTTTTTCTATAATATCATTTCTTGTAACAACTTTATTCATATTTAAGAAAAGCATATGTAATATTTTAAGTTCTAAGCTCGTTAACTCTAACTTTTCTTCGTTTTTATAAACTACCATTTTATCTATATCAAAGCTTATGTCTTGCACTTTTAATATTGTGTTTTTCTTTTGTCTTAATAAAATTTTCTTCATTCTAACCATCAATTCTTTGGCACTAAATGGCTTGGTAATATAGTCTTCTGCTCCAAGCTCTAAGCCTTTAATAATATCATTTTCTTCGTCTTTTGCGGTTAAAAAGATGGTTGGAATATTTAATTTTTTTATGTTTTTTTCGTATAATTCAAATCCGTTTCCGTCTGGCAGTGAAACATCTAATATTATTAATGCTATTTCTTCTTTTAAACTTTGTAAAGTTTCTTTTACATTTTCTGCGCATGTTACTTTATAATTTTCTTGTTCTAATGCATATTTTAGCGCCTTTGCTATTGTTTCATTATCTTCTACTAATAATATTTTCATTTTTTCACTCCTTTTTAAGTATTAGTTCTATTTAAGATTAATTATAATTCTTGTTCAGTCTTTTACTCCTTTTATTATACAAAATTAAAGAGGCATGAGCAATATCTTTTCAAAGTTTTCATACCTCTTCTTTCTGGTAGAATATATTTTTTGTGACGCAAAAGGGACTTTATGACGCGAAAGGAAACGTCCCCAATGGTAATAGTCATTTATATGTTTTCGTTTCTTATTGTTTCTATTGTGTTTTGCTTATTTATTTTGTTTATTGAATATTTCATTATGCAGAATATTAGAGCGAATACTGCTATTATGCTAATTAGTATTCCTACTACTGGCACTTCGTATTTTATTACTACTAAACCTGCTGTTAATGCTTTATATATTAAGTATGATAATCCTATTCCGATAGGTATTCCTATTAGTAATGATTTTGTTCCATAGAATAAACTTTCTAAACGTACCATTCTATTAAATTCTTTTTTAGTCATTCCTATACTTTTTAGCATTGCAAATTCTCTACTTCTAAGTTCCATGTTTGTTGTTATTGTGTTAAATATGTTTGTTATCCCTATTAATGCTATTACTATTATGAAGCCATATAAGAAAATTTGAATTAAAGTATATATTGATTGCATATTTTTTTCTTCTTTGGCACTATTGAATAAGTTATAATTCTGTCCTTCTACTATTTTTTCTATTTTATCTTGAAGTTTTTCTGGATTTGATGAATTTATATATATTGTTCTACTGTTTCTTGGAATAAAGTTTTCCATATTTTCGTCACTTACAATTATATATGCTGTTCCTACTGCATTTTCTAAGCCTAATGGTCTTATATTTGTTGTTTTGGCAATTTCTAAATCTTTTTCTATATATTGTGCTACATTTATTCCAGATGCATCCATTTTTATTATGTTTCCCTTTAATATATCTCCAGCTTTATATGTGTATATATCTATTTCTTCTTGTACAAATATCTCGTTTTTATCATCATATACTTGTGCAAAACTATTATTTATTAATATTGCTTTATCTTTTACATTTTCATATTTTAAATTTAATTTTTTTAAGTAATTTTCATATTCTTGCTTGCCAAGGCTTATAACTGTAATCGCATTTTCTTCTTCTCTGTTTTCTATTCCTTCATATTTAACAAATTTCTCTGTATATTTTGGTGCTTTAATCCTATATATTCCAGATTTTTCTATAGCAATTCTGTCTATATCTTCTAATGCAGCTATTTCTTTTGTTATTTCCTCATTTTCTTCGTTTTCTTCATCTAAATATACGCTAATATTATATTCTTGTTTTCCATAGTGAAATTCTATCATTCTGTAGCCTAAATTCATAAAAGAATATAAGGCTATAAATACTGATGTACAAACAATTATTGAAACTACTGTTGTTCTATATTTCTTTTTATTTCTTTTTAAATTTTTGTATGAAATTTCTCCACCAATTCCAAATATTTTATTTATTATTTTAGGACTTCTTACTTTTTTAGCTTTTATTTTTATATCTTCATTACTTCTAATTGCAGATATTGGACTTGTTTTTGATGCTCTTTTTGCACTTTTTCTTGCTGAAAAATATATTGTTATACTTCCTAATAATACAGATATTAATATTGCTAAAGTTGAAGTGCTAAATATTAATTCCATGTTCATCATACCTTTTAATAAAGCGTTTGAAATTTGTATTAAAATGAACGTAGCCAGTAAACCACTTAAAATTCCTAATGGTATTCCTATTAATCCTAATATTAAAGCTTCAAAATACACATTTTTCTTTATTTGTTTTTTAGTTGCTCCTATACTTGCAAGCATGCCATATTGTTTTATTTTTTCTGTTATTGATATATCAAAACTGTTTTTTATGCAAAATACCGATGTAACTATTATAATTGTAACAACTACTCCTGCTGTAGAATATAATGCTTTCATGGTACTTTCACTAAAACTTAGGGTTTCTAGTTCTATTAAAGTTTTATTTATATCAATATTGTATTTTGCTTTTTCAAGTTCTTCTTCGATTTCTTTTTCTTCATCTTCGTTATGAATTTCAACTCCACCTTTTGTCTTATCATATATGTCTTCTTTTATCCCTAGTATATTTGCTGTTACTTTATATTTGTTTTGCAATCCATTTTTGGTATATCTTGCATATACATTATAAATTCCTTCAGAATTATTGTTATCAATTAATGTTATAAAGGTATATCCCGGTGCCGTATATGGCTCTATCCCATAACTAAGTCTTTCTACTCTTCCTACTATTTTATATGTTTTTGTTTTACTTGCCTCAAAAGTTTCTTCTCCATTATACGGATTAATTTGTGTAAGCTTATATCCATCTGTTACTCTGTTTCCTATGTTTAGAGTTATAACATCTCCCACTTTGTAATCTACTCTTCCATTGGTTTTTAAACTTGTAGGAATTACTATCTCGTTTGAATCTTCTGGCATTTTTCCCTCTACTAATTTTATTCCTAAACTTTCTAATGCTTGTTTATTCATTTCCATTATGAAGGCATATGGTTTATCTTCATTTTTGCTTTCTTCTATTTTTGCATATCCAAGTTGTTTCATTAAGTAATATTTTTGTATTGCTCTATTATTTTTAAAATCTGCTAGTTCTTCTTGCTTTACACCCAAAAATGCATAATGATAATCTCCTCTACTAGATTTTTCAAACTTTATATAGCTTTCTTTAAAACTTACAGCCATAGATGCTACTGCTGTGATTAATGCAACAGATAGTATTATTCCTATTATTGTAACTATTGTTCTTTTCTTGTTTAATTTTAGGCTTTTAGTAGTTAATTTGTTTAATAACTTCATTTTATACCTCCTTAACTATCTTTCCGTCTTCTATAGTTATAATTCTATCTGCTACTTTTGCAATCTCTAAGTTATGTGTAATCATTATTATTGTTTGTTTGAAATCTTTGTTAGATTTTTTCAATAATGCTACAACTTCATCACTTGATTTTGAGTCCAAATTCCCTGTTGGCTCATCTGCTAGAATTATTGCAGGATTTGTTATTAAAGCTCTTCCTATTGAGGTTCTTTGTTGTTGTCCTCCAGATAGTTCGTTTGGAAGATGTGTTCTTCTTTCATTTAGTCCCAAAAGATTTATTAACTCATCAAGTCTTGATTTATTTACTTCTCTACCGTCTAAACTTAACGGCAATGTTATATTTTCCTCTACATTTAATATTGGAATTAAATTATAGAATTGATATATTAGTCCTACTTGTCTTCTTCTAAAAATTGCAAGTCCATCATCATTTAATTTGTAAATATCTTTTCCTTCTATAAAAACTTTTCCACTAGTAGGCCTATCTACTCCACCTAGTAAATGTAGTAATGTAGATTTTCCACTTCCTGAAGCACCTACTATTGCCACAAATTCACCCTTCTCTATTGAAAAAGACACGTTGTCTAAAGCAGTTACTTTAGTTTGACCTTTTCCATATTCTTTACATAAGTTTTCAACCCTTAATATTTCCATATTTTTTCTCCTTTTCTGTTTAATTTAAAGATATTATAAAATATTAAAAGTGACAAGTAAGTGACTTTTTTCAAAAAAATTTTAATTAAGCTCTGTCCCAAATTGGGAAAAAGTTGCAATTGGGGACTGTCCCCAATTGCAACTTTTTTTAAATTTTTAAAACTCCACCTATTGTTCTGTTCATAGCTTCCTCTCCTAAGTCTTTGCTAGAAACAATTGATGCTCCTCCTGCTATAACTACTATATCTCCTTCTTGTACATAGCCTTTCTTTTTAGCTTCTTCAATTCCTGCTGAAATTACATCATTTGGTTTTGTTTTATCTTTTATTAATATTGGTGTTGTATCCCAACATAATGATAATTGTCTATATGTTTTTTCATTGTTTGTTATTGCATATATTGGGCAGCTTGGTAAAAAGCTTGCTACCATTCTTGGTGTATTTCCTGTTTGTGTATATGCAAATATTGCTTTTGCTTGCATTTCCATTGCTGTTGATGTTACACTATGGCTTAAATTGAATTCATAATTCATGTCTTTTAAGTCATGTTCTCTTCTTGTGTATCTTTTCCAATATTTAATATTTTCTTCTACTGCTGTTGCTATTTTATTCATGGTTTCTACACATTTT
The DNA here is from genome assembly GCA_900553865.1 of uncultured Clostridium sp. GTDB lineage: Bacteria > Bacillota > Clostridia > TANB77 > CAG-508 > UMGS1663. The sequence continues at coordinate 6,081 of USFC01000035.1, read as the reverse complement.
ACAGGATATTTTCCCATTGCACTTTCACCTGAAAGCATTATTGCTCCTGTTACGTCAAATATTGCATTTGCAACATCGCTTACTTCTGCTCTAGTTGGGTTTGGATTTTCTGTCATTGAATCTAACATTTGTGTTGCTGTTATTACCATTTTTCCTGCATTGTTACATTTTTGTATGAATTTCTTTTGCATAATTGGAACTTCATAATATGGAATTTCTACTCCTAAATCTCCACGTGCTACCATTATTCCGTCACTTATTTCTATAATTTCGTCTAGGTTGTCTATTCCTTCTTGGTTTTCTATTTTTGAAATTATTTTTATGTCTTTTCCACCATTTTCATCTAATACTTTTCTTATTAGTTTTACATCTTGTGCATTTCTTACAAATGATGCTGCTATAAAATCAAAATCTGCCATGCAGCCATCTTTTAAGTCTTGTACATCTTTTTCTTTTAATGATGGTAAATTTACATGTGTTCCTGGTAAGTTGATGCTTTTTCTATTTCCTAAAAAGCCTCCATTTGTTACTTTACATACTACATCTTTATCTTTTATTTCTATTACTTCTAGTTCAATTTTTCCATCATCTATAAGTATTTGTGTTCCTACATTTATATCCTTATATAGTTCTTTGTAAGTTACGCTTACTCTTTCTTTGTTACCAACTATATCGTCGTTTACAAGTGTAAATACGTCATCTGCTTTTAGCTCTACTGGCATTTGCTCTAATACTCCAGTTCTTATTTCTGGACCTTGTGTATCTAATAATAATGCTACTGGCATGTTTAGTTCTTCTCTTGCCTTTTTTACATTTTCTATATATACTTTTTGACTTTCGTAACTTCCATGTGAAAAGTTAATTCTCGCTACATTCATTCCTTCTAAAATTAATTTTTTTAAGGTTTCTACTTCTTTTGTTGCTGGTCCTATTGTACAAACTATTTTTGTTTTTCTCATATATTTTCCTCCTAGCTATAATTCTTTTTATTTACAGCTAATTATTATAGCACCTTTTTTTAGTTTGCACAATAGTATTTTTTTATTTTTCTATCCATTTTACTAAATTTAAATTTTCGCTATCTAATAGCATTTCGTGTTTTGGCATAACTCTAAATGTATATCCATAGTTTCCGCCTGTTGTAAGCTCTATTTTTGCCTTATATGTAGCTACTTTTTCTTCTTCATTGTAAGTTTCTAAATTCATTGGAATTATTGCAATTTTTTCTAATACTCCATTTTCCTTTATTCTTCCATAATACACTTGTACTTCTACATTTTCTGGTTCAATGTTTGGCAATGTTACCCTACAATGTGCTTCTATATTTTCGCCTGCATCTACTACTATATTGTTTAAATTATTTTCTTCTGTTATTACTATGTTTGCCCAATTTTTATACATTTCTTTTTTCCAACTATTATAGTTTGCTACATTTTCTAAACTTTCATAATATTTATGATAAAGGTTGATAAGTGGCATATATAATTGATTTGTATAGTCTACAAGCATTCTAGCTGTACTATATTTTCCTCCTGTAGAAATTATAGAATTTTTCATATATTCCATCCATTTATCTGATATTCCTTTTTCATTTTTCTCATAATATGCTGGAATTATCTTATTTTCTAATGTTTGATAAATGCTTTCACTATCGCAGTTGTCCTGAATTTCATAGCTTTCGTATTCGGCATTTGTTCCTATTGCCCAACCATTTTTTTGATTGTAACCTTCTGCCCACCAGCCATCTAAAATGCTAAAGTTTACAGCTCCATTTACAGATGCTTTTTGTCCACTAGTTCCTGAAGCTTCCATTGGCCTTCTTGGTGTATTAAGCCATACATCAACACCACTAATTAGGTAACGTGATAATTCCATGTTGTAGTTTTCTAATAAAAATACTTTTCCTTTAAACTGTGGTTTCATTGATATTTCATGTATGTATTTTATTAAATTTTGACCTTCTTTGTCTGCTGGATGTGCTTTTCCTGCTATTAGTATTTGAACTGGTCTATCTGCATTATTTAGTATTTGTGTTATTCTTTCTAAATCTCTGAATAATAGTGTTGCTCTTTTATAGGTTGCAAATCTTCTTGCAAATCCTATTGTTAATGCATTTGGATTTAATTTTGATGTTATTTCATTAATTTCTTCGTAACGATATCCGCTTCTTTTTAATCTTTCTAAAATATTTTGTTTTGCTTTTTCCATTAATTTTTGTTTTCTTTGCATATGAGCATTCCAAAGTTCTTCGTTTGGAATTTCTGCTATTTTTTCCCAAGTTGAATTTTCATAAATATGGTCTTGCCAATATGGCATTAAATATTTATTGTATAACTCTTTTAAATTTGGTGAAAGCCATGAGCAAGTATGTATTCCGTTTGTTACATATGTAATTGGTGACTCATCTGGTGCAATTTCTGGCCATACATCACTAAATAGCTCTCTTGAAACTGCTCCATGAAGTTTGCTTACTCCATTCTTTTTGCCTGCTACTTTTAGAGCTAATATTCCCATATTAAAGCCTGAGTTTGGCTTTGGATTTGGTTCCATTCCCATTTTGAAAAATTCTTCTTTTGAAATTCCAAGTCTTTCCCAATAGTCTTTAAAATATTTTTCTACTAGTTCTAATGGGAAAATATCATTTCCTGCTGGGACTGGTGTATGTGTTGTAAACACTGTTTTTGAAGACACTATATCTTTTGCCATGTCAAATGATATTTGTTTTTCTTTCATTATATTTTTTATTAATTCTATTATTAAAAATGATGAATGTCCTTCATTCATATGGTATAAAGATGGTTTTAGTCCTAAGGTTTTTAATAGTCTAACTCCTGCCATTCCAAGAACTATTTCTTGTGATATTCTCATTTCTTGGTTTCCACCATATAATGTCGTTGTAATATCTCTGTATTCTTCATTATTTTCTTCTATGTCAGAATCCATTAAATATAAAGTTACTCTTCCTACACTTATGCTCCATACTTTTAAATATAATCTTCTTTTAGGAAACTTTACAAATATTATTAAATCTTGTCCATTTTCATCTTTTACTGGCTTTATTGGAAGTGAATATATATCTATTTTTCTATATTCTGTTTCTTGCTCGCCATAGCCATTTATTTTTTGGTGAAAGTATCCATTTTTATATAATAAGCCTACTGCCACTAATGGTATTCCTAAATCACTTGCTGATTTTAAATGGTCACCTGATAATATTCCAAGCCCACCTGAATATATAGACAAAATTTGATCTAAGCCATATTCTGCTGAGAAGTATGCTATTAAATCATTTTTGTTTTCTGGATATCTTTTTGAAAACCATGTAGACTTGCTATTTTGATATGATTCAAAATTTTCTACTATTTTGTCATATTGTTTTAAGAACTCTACATTTTTTTCCGCTTCTTCCAATCTTTCTTGAGATACTTGTTTTAAAAATTTTACTGGATTTTTTTCTACCCTTTCCCATAAATCTGCATCTATTTGTTTAAATAGATTTAAAAATTCTGTATTCCATGACCACCATAGGTTATTTGCAATTTTTTCTAAATCTTCTATTCTTTTTGGTAATTGTGGATTAACAATTATTTTGTTAAACACGTACATTTTTTATTTTCCTCCTTCGTAAATTATGATTTTTTTCTTCAAGTTTTCATTCTTAATTATCTATTAACTTTCTGTTTTTGTCAAACCTTTTTTTAATTTTTACAAAATTTCTTTTTTGCTATATTCTTCTGGCTTTAAACCTACTCTTGTTTTCATTTTATCTAATAATAATACAAATGTAATTATAAAAATGCATCCTAATATTATTAATGTAAATTTTATTTGGGCAATTTCCAAAATCCATGATGCTAAAAATATAAGTATAGAAGCTATTCCATTTTCAAATACATTGTTTGCTGTAGCTATTCTTACCCTTTTTTCGCTATTTGTAAAATTATTAAAATATTGTTTTATTAGTACATAATATGGACCTTTTACTACATACTGAATTGTAAAAAGTAATAATATTATTATAGTTGTTATTGTATAGTTAAAGTTACAAAATAGTACAAGTCCTGTTATTAATCCTGATACAGCCACAGGAAGAGATAAAAAGGCTAACGTTCTATTTCTATATCTTTTATGTATTCTTCCTTGATTTCTAGCCCCGATTCCTGTAACAATTCCAAGAAAAGCAAATATAATTCCAAAATATTGCTCTGGCATTCCAATTTCTATTAAAACTGTATTTCTTAAATTTTGTAAAATTTTTATTAATGCCACAAAAATTCCATTAAATATTAGTAGGCTTTTTAGTCTTTCAGATTTCAATATATTTTTAAAAGATACTTCTATGTTGTTTATTTCCTTCTTTATTTGCATTTTTCCTTTTTCTTCATGAATTTCTTCAAATTTTGCAGACATGAAAAATGTAACTAAGGATATTGCGAAGCAAAGAGCCATAGGTATATATGGATTTATTACAAAAAGGAAACCAGAAATTGCCGCCGAAATAGCATCTATATAATAATATAAAGATGTTGATTTTCCATCTATTTTTGCAAATTTTACTCCTCTTTTTTCTTCATGTTTTAAGGAATCGTATAACATATCTGTTTCGCAGGTTGCCTTTATTACAAATGAAAATGCACAAAGTACTTGTGAAAATACCAGCATTTCAAAATTAGTTGAAAACATTATTATAAGCACATGTATTGCTAAAACAAAGTTTGCTAATATCAAGCTTTTTCTTTTTCCTATTTTTTGTATAATTAATGTAGATGGTATTTGTGTTATAAATTTAAACAAAATATAAAAGGCATCAAATTGTAAAACCTGAGCTGGTGTTATTTTCTTTTCTATTGTTAAAAATAAGTAAATTATCGCATAATAAAATAACAAATCCCATGAAAAAACACGATATTTTTTATATACTTTTATATTGTTGTTTTTCTTTTCTTGCAGTTTTATTTCTTCTTTTGACATTTTTTGAAGTTCTTGTACTGTTTCCATTCAATTCTCCTATTTTTTTCTAATTATACCAGACCTATTTTTTGACTGCAACATTTTTTATTATATTCTTTATATTATCTTTATTTTAAAATTCTTCCAATATGTCTTGCATACAGGTTACACATTTAGCACCTTGCTTAATTAGCTCATTTGTTCCTTCTGAGTTTTTGCTAGTTATATTTCCGAGGAATTGTAAATACTGTTTTTCCTTGCTCTAAAGCAAAATCTACAGTTGTCATTGTTCCACTTTTCTTTTTAGCCTCTACTACTACAACTCCATTTGATAACCCACTTATAATTCTATTTCTAGCCGGAAAATTTATTTTTTCTGGCTTAGTTCCAAGAGGATATTCACTTACTATACATCCTCCGTTTTTTACTATTTCTTCTGCTAACCCTTTATTTTCAAAAGGATATATTATATCTAATGAACTACCTATAACAGCAATTGTTTTCCCTTTATTTCTCAAAGTTTCTTTATGGCAAATACTATCTATTCCTTTAGCTAAACCACTTATGGTTACTACTTTATTTTGAACAATTCCTTTAGTAACTGCTTTTGCTACTTTTTCACCATATGCTGAATTTTCCCTACATCCTATTACAGCTAACGAAAAATCTTTTAGTATTTCTATATTTCCCTTTGCATATAAACTAATTGGCTTATCATAAATATTCTTTAATTTTTCGGGATAAAAGTCATCATCTATATTTATTAATTTAATATTTTCTTTTTGTATTTTACTTATTATATCATCTAAACCTTGCTTATATTTTTTATCTAATATTTCGTCTGCTGTTTTATCGCCAATTCCACTCACTTGTAGTAATTCTTCTTTATCTAAATTCCATATTTCTTCTATTTTATATCTTTTTAGTAGTTCTTGCTTCCTTATACTGCCTAAATTATTTATTCGTGAAAACCACACCCAATATAATGTTTTTTTCATTTTCCCTCCTTTTTTTACAAGTTTTATTTGTTTTTTAATTTTTAAGAGAAAAATATAAAATTTTCAAAAAAGCGCATTGAGAGTAAGTGAGTTAGAAATTATTGAGAAATTTGTGGAAAGAGTTCATTTTTTA